>NZ_JBQKUL010000007.1:0-119800 GCF_054968565.1 Pseudoalteromonas sp. G5_S1_54_S4
AATTAGGGTTATTGCATAGCAAATACGAAAAAAACCGCCTTTGTGGCGGTTTTTTTATAACAACTAAATGTTATTGAAAATTAACGTCTGGTAAGCACTCAAACCCAGGTTTTGCAAACAAGTAGCCTTGCATTAAATCAATACCGGCATTTTTTAACCATTGATATTCTTCAACTGTTTCAATACCCTCAGCTAACGCCATTATGTTTAGCTCTTTAAACATATTTAAACAGTTACGCACAATAGTTTGGCGTTTTGTATCTTTGTCGATATCGCGTATAAGTGCCATATCGAGTTTAATAATATCTGTTTGAAAGTCAGCTAGTAAGTTTAATCCAGAATAGCCTGAGCCAAAGTCATCGGTAGCTGTTTTAAAGCCTAATTCTTGGTAGTAGCTTACAACCCGCTCAACGTGGCTGCTGTCTTCTATTTTTTCGACTTCTGTAAATTCAAACATAATATTTGTTGTAGGGAAGTTATACTTTTTAGCGGCTTCTAGGGTGGTACGAATACAACGCTCTGGCTTGTAGATAGCGTTTGGTAAAAAGTTAATACTAAGCATCGAATCTACACCTAGCTTTGATGCAAGTGCAATCGCTTTAATTCTGCATAACTGATCAAACGTATAGCGGTTAGTATCGTTAACGCGAGAAATGATAGAGTAGGCAGATTCATTATTTAAACCACGGACAAGTGCTTCATATCCAAAAATAGTATTATTTTGACAATTTACAATAGGCTGAAATGCCATGGTAAAGTCAAAATCTAGTTCATTCGAATCAGCGCAATTGCTACAAGATACTTTTTCGCAATTTAGTGATTTATCATTCATTCATCGTACCCTTTGTTTTAACCTACAAAATAAGGTGTGGTTAAGCCTGCCCTTAATCCTAACAAAGTATTGATATTTTACATAATCTATTTAACTGTTTTTGTTTAACCTTTTTGTAACTCACTGCGATTAAATAGTGCCTTTATTTCTATGATTAATGAAAAAGTAGCAATAAGGTTATGGCTTTTTTACATGCGCATAACCTTACTTTTCATGAGCTTTAAGCGCTTTGCGCCTAGCTTAATACACTCGGTATTTACTTAAGTGTGGCGTTAAGCGAAATCTCAGTATTTAATAATTTTGAGATAGGGCAGCCTTTTTTGGTTTGTTCGCACAATGCTTGAAATTGCTCATTTGAAATATCTGCAATGGTTGCATTTACTTCAAGGGCAATGTGCGTCACGGCAAAGCCATCATCCACTTCATTTAAACTAACCACTGCTTCGGTGTTCATGTTCTCAGCGGTAAAGCCCGCTTCACCAAGTGCCAGCGATAAAGCCATACCAAAACAGGCACTATGTGCTGCACCCACTAACTCCTCTGGGTTTGAGCCTGGCTTATCTTCAAAGCGAGTATTAAACCCATACGGCTGGTTATCGAGAGCACCACTTTGAGTTGATATAGTGCCTTTACCACTTTTAATATCGCCAGACCAATTTGAGCTTGCCGTTTTTTTAATTGTCATCATGTTCTCCTTGTTGCGATTAATGTAAATTTTTCAGCATTGATATCAGTTGTATGTAAAATAATCCGATAATTGCTTAAAAATGCACGTAGTAACATGGAGGCTGCAAGATAAACGCCAATCTCTATTTGCTACGTTTACATCGCTCAGAACAATAAATAACGTTATCCCAGTCTCGTTGCCATTTTTTACGCCACGCAAACGGTTTATTACACACAGGGCATATTTTTTCAGGTAGGGTTAGTTTTTTATGTGCCATAGTTATTTGCCTGACTGCTTTTTGGATTTACGTACCGAGGGAGTGATGGCTACATGTTTTTTTAGTATGGCATGAATAGCACGTTTTACATCGGGCCGCTCTCGGTATTGCCATAGCCGTTCGCGGGCTTCTTTTGAGGCGGTGGTTAAATCAAGCATCGGCTCAGGGTAGTCTTCACCTAGTTTAAAGTCGTTAAATAGCGCTTCCATGGGCGTTTGCTCCCAAGGTTGATGTAAATATTCAATGGGGAGCTTTTCAAGTTCAGGGCACCATTTTTTTATAAACGCACCGGTTGGGTCTTTATCCTCCGATTGCTTAATTGGGTTGTAATGACGAATAGTATTAATACCGGTGACAGAGGCTTGCATTTGAATTTGTGGGTAATGAATCCCCGGTTCAAAGTCTAAAAAGTAATTAGCCAGCGGAAAACTTGCCTGTTGCCAGCTGATGTTTAAATGATGCGTTACAAAACTAACCAGCATAGCGCGCATTCTAAAATTAATATAACCGGTGGCTTTTAAACAGCGCATGCAGGCATCAATAATAGGAATACCAGTTTGCCCCTGTGCCCAGCGTTTAATATCGCTAGTAACCTGGGCGTCATCACGATACGGAAATGCATGGTAACCCGGATTTAGCGCTTTAAATTCCATGGTGCATTCGCTTTCAAACTTTTGCATAAAATGACAATGCCAATGCAAGCGTGATACAAACGCGGCAAGTGGGCGCTTCCACCCTTTTTTATCAGCAGAAGTGCTATGGTATGCGTCAATCGCCATTTGATACACTTGCCTCAGGCTGATATTCCCCCACGCTAAATAGGGCGATAACCTAGAGCAATGTGTACGGCTTAAGCTTGGGCTGGATATTCCTTTTTGATAACTCTTACCGCGTTCAGCAAAAAAGCTTTGCATTACTTCACGGGCAAGTCGAGGGCCCCCGTGCTGAAAATGTTCATTATCTTGCGTGTAGGCGCTCGGCAGTATAGGTGTTTGATAATCAGTAAGAGCAAGTGGTTTTATTTGTTTCCAATTAGGTATAGCAATAGGTGCTTGCATGGTTTGTTGCCAGCGCTCGTTCCAATTACTGCGATTTCTTTTGCCACGTATCACAGCCCCCGTTGGCGACTCTAACCAGTTAATATGATGGTGTTGGCACCAGGCTTTAATTGCTATGTCACGCTCAAAGGTATTGTTTAGCCCTATTTCTTGGTGGCTAAAGAGGTTTGTGATTTCAAACTGCGAGTGAAGCGATTCAAGCAGGGTTTGCATATCTTCATTAAAGATATACACGCGGCTGTTAAAGCGAGCCAACTGGGTGTTTAAGTCGCAAATAGATTGATATACAAAGCGCCAATGCCGCTCGTTGTAATGCGCATCGTCAAGCAGTAAAGGTTCGAAATTATAAATTAAGAGGGTAGGCAGGCCATTACTAAACGCATTTTTTAAAGGCTGATGATCGCTTAGGCGTAAGTCACGTTTAAACCAGACTATGTTTATTTTTTCTTTCATACTAGCAATATTAAAACCGTGGCATTATAAATAATAGGACAAAACCAATACGTATTAAATGTAAAAGAAGACTAGTGTAAAAACGATTTTGATATAGGCAACTCATGTTAAGGTGATACTAAAATGAGTCGCCAATAAAAGAAGTATTATAAATAGGGAGAATTACCGTGATACTTAAGCAATTTTGGCACTTGCAGTCATGTGAGAGTACACCTATTAAAGCTTCACCAATTGCAACTACTACCATTATCTTTTCCTAAAACTTGCGGGGGTATCGCTTTGTATGACGATACCCTCAGTTAGGGTAAAATTAAAAACGCTTACCAATAGTAAAGCTAAAGACACGAGATATGACAACGCGCGCATTAAATATAATTGATTGATCTGCTACCGTTTCACCTGAGTGAAACTTCCCTCTGATAAGTTTCCTGAGTTATTTAGGTTTTTAACATCGACACGAAGATTTAAGGGTACTCGCCGAGATATCATGGTATGTAGGTAGGGCATCAAAGGCTCCAAACGTTGCTACTGTTTTGGCTCCGCATTTAGTAGCAAAGTCGATAGCCTTTGAAACGTTAGTAAAGTTATTTGCCCAGTCAGTAAATTCTGTTTTATTACTCACTAGCGAAGATATTTGATATAAAAAACCACCTACAAACGCATCGCCTGCAGCTGTGGTATCCACAACATATGCCTTAGGGCAAGGATAAGTACCACTAAATGAGCTAGATGAAAAAGTAATAGGCTCGCCACCATCGGTCATTAAAACTAAAGCTACGCCACTATCTACCCAACTTCTAATAGTGGTATCAATATGCTCTATTCCATAAAGCGAGATCAGCTCATCTTTACTCGCTTTAATAATATCAACTGTTTTAGCAACATCCTCAATAACAGATTTAGCTGTGAGTGGTTCATCCCAGAAGGCTGAACGAAAGTTAATGTCAAAGCATGTAACCGAGCCTGATTCTTTAAAGTGTTTTAGCGCATGTAAGGTTGTATTTAATACTAAAGGTTTTGCAAAAGAGCCTGAACAAAAACTCACAATTTTAGGTGTTGAAAATAAAGAGGGCTCTAAATCGGTTATTTGTAAATCGTAATGTGCAGCATCTTTATCGTAAAATTCAAATGTACGTTCACCGTTTTCATCCAACGATACGAACGCGAGTGCCGTCTTCCCTTTTTTTGAAAAGCCAACATAAGATGTGTTTACATTATACATTTTGAGTGCATTTATTAAAAAGCGACCAAATTTATCATTGCCTACTTTACCAAGCAAATAACTTGAACCACCAAGCTTTGCTACGGCTACAGCAACATTAGCGGGTGCGCCTCCGGCAAACTGTGTGAAGTCTAGTTCGCTATTTGATGCCTTATTGTGCATGCAGTCATGTGAGAGTATATCTATTAAAGCTTCACCAATTGCAACTACTTCCATTATATTTTCCTAAAAATTGCGAGGGTATCGCTTTGCATGACGATACCCTAGATTAGAGTAAAATTAAAAACGCTTACCAATAGTAAGGCTAAAGGTACGAGGTAAGACAACGCGCGCATTAAATGTAGTTGCTTGACCTGCTACCGTTTCACCTGCGCGAGGATCCCCCTCTGATAAGCCTTCTGAGTTATTTAGGTTTTTAACATCGGCACGAAGGTAATAACCGTCTTCGTTTTCAAGGGATAAACCAAGGTTTAACATGCCATACATAGGCAGTTCTGCTGTGTTGGCGTCGTCGGCATAACGTTTACCGCTCCAAGAGTAGCTACCATGAATAGCTGCCATACCCCACGAAAAATCTTCAAACTGATAGCTACTAGTTAATTGGCCAAAGTGCTTAGGCACACGTACAGGTAAGTTGCCGTTTATATCAATAGAGGCAGAGCTTCCATTAGCATCCAAGTATTGCGCCGCTGGTGTGTTTACAAACTCGGGTGATTGGTACGTTGCAGATACACCAATGCGCCAGTCTTGGGTGATTTGCAGGTTAAATTCGGCTTCTACACCTAAGGTTTCTGTGTTTCTAAAGGCTTGACGTTGCACTACTTGACCATTTTCAACAGTAGGTACATTAAAGAATAAATCATCCGCAGCGGCGAAGTAACCGGTTACAAATGCTGCGACATCACCTTCGTTATATTTAATGCCCACCTCGGCCATTACCGTTGAAGCTGGTTGTGTTTCGCGTCTCTCAGAGTTATTAAATTGATTAATTTCCTCTTGACTAGTTAGGTTGGTAATCGCCATGTATTTATCTACATCAGGCATACGAAAACCATCTGCATATCGAGTGAATACCGCTAAGTCGTCGTTAAATTTGTAGTTAGCTGCAATTGTCCATGCCATTTCGTTGTATTCAACATCAAAGTTTCGGTAAGTCCCATCACCAAAGGGCAGGGTAATATTCCCATTGACGGTATCAGTATCGCTGGCAAAACTGTCAATTGTGTAATTAGCTTGGTTTTGCGCTTCCCCATCTGCTTTGAGGGTTTCGTACCTTAGGCCCAGATTAAACGACACATCTTCAAGCTCGTATTCAAAGTCAGCAAAGGGCGCAAGGGTATTTTCACTATAAACAATATCGGCAAAACCATGTGATCCAGCCTGAATACCTTTGTAAGTACCGCTGGCAATGTCAAGACCTTGTGCATCTGTAAATACAACATCTAAGCGCTGCGGCAGGGGCTCTACTGATTGCAGTGTATTAATTCGATAGTCGGTAACATGGCCATTAATATTAGAGAAGAATAAGCCAAAATTAGCATAAAGAGTCCCTTCGCCTACATCATCAAAGGTGTAGTTGAATCTGGTTTCGTT
Organism: Pseudoalteromonas sp. G5_S1_54_S4; assembly: GCF_054968565.1. Classification (NCBI taxonomy): domain Bacteria; kingdom Pseudomonadati; phylum Pseudomonadota; class Gammaproteobacteria; order Alteromonadales; family Pseudoalteromonadaceae; genus Pseudoalteromonas; species Pseudoalteromonas sp. G5_S1_54_S4. The sequence goes on from NZ_JBQKUL010000007.1 coordinate 6,103, forward strand.
TTGAAAGTTATCGCCTTCAAAACGTCTATGCCAAAAGCCTGCGTTTATTCCGTATCCATTGGTGTTGTAGGTATTTACGTTGCTTGAATCAGCCAATACAAAGCCGTTTCCTGCATCGCGTATATCGTAACTTAGGTTACCATCAACCATGGCACCTGCAAGGACATCAGTATTTGCAGCATATATAGCTTGTGCTTTACTAGCTAACGATTCGGCGTTACCTACGTTAATGATGCCGGTAAAGGTTGTTAGCATATCGGTATAACGCATTTGATTTGAAAAGACTAAGTTTTCGTTGATTTCAATTTCGGTTGTATTGCCAAAGTAGGTCACATTAGCGTAGTTACCATCTGCAATATCCAAATCAATGTCGCCGCTTGGGGTGTTATTAAGAGTTAATAAACGCGCACCTGCTGAGTTACCGGTGGTGCCATCTCTGATATCCATTCCGCCTGGGATTGTTTTAGCATTGGTGGTTGAGCCTATTAATGGCTGAGGAATAAAAAAGAATGATCTATCGTTTTGTTTATTAAACTCAAAGCGGGTAAAGCCGCTGCCATCTTTAAAAAAGTGCTTAATATTGCCATTAAGCTCACCACCTTGGTTAGCTGTATACCCCGGATCGCGTGCGGAGTCATCCTTGCGATACCAAGCGCCAACAGCATAGGTTGTCTGATCGTCTATTGATCCGCTAACCCAACCTTGTCCACCTAGGCGGTTGTTGCTGTTGGTTTCAAAAAACACATCACCTTGGGTATCATCGGAGCCTTCACGAGAAATAAAATTAATAAACCCAGCTGGCGCGCTACCAACAAAAATTGACGAGGCACCACCACGAATAGCTTCAACGCTGCCAACAAAATTAGACAAACGGGTAAAGCGATCATTTTGAGTAAATAAAATATCTTGATTATAAAACACGGTCATACCATCACGAAGTAGTGCTGTAAACTCTGTTTGCGTTGATAACGGAAAGCCTCGTGGGGCTACGTTGTTACCGGTTTCTCCACCGGTGTCTTCGGCATGAAAACCAGGAATACTTCGCACTAATTCAGCAACACTGTGCGGAGCCAATTGCTCTAACTTTGCTTCGTTAAAGGTAGTTATTGCATTAGTTGATTCGATTTTCTCTTTTGGCCGAGATGTTCCCGTTACAATAATGCGCTCAAACCCTAAATCACTTTTTGCTTCTTGTTGCTCTTGTGACAAGACGCTAGGGGATATGGATAGACCTACAGCGACTGCAATTAGAGTCATTTTTGCTGATACTTTCATTTTTCTGTTCTCTCTTTGTTGTGTGTGTATACAAATTTGCGGTTTTATTAATCAAACATGTCAGTGTTATCAAATTTGTAAATAGAATGTAGAGAACTTAAAATAATAAATCAACTATTATTGCTTATTATTTTTTGTACAGCTTTTTGATTGTTTAAGTGAATTTTTTACCTCTGATAAAAAATAAATAAGCAGCCAACGTTACCGATGGCTGCTTTTTAACTTTAAAGTATATTAGTGGTGTGAAAGGCTTGCGTGATCTTGAGAAAAGTTGATAAGTAACGGAAGGTTAGCGCAGCCTACTGATTGAGCCTTGGCGCCAATAGAGCCACTTTGTACTTCACAGCGATTAATACCGCGATGATCAGCCTGGCTCAATTTTAACTTTGTTGCCAAAACTATTTTTTCTCTGACATTGATAGGAATGGCGCCATCAATGACAATTGCCTCAAAATCAAAAATAGCTAAAGAACACAATGCCGCGTAGGCGAGGCCATCTGCAACTTGGTCTATCCACTTATCGAGTACGGGGCCTAAGTCTCCCCAATACTCTTTTGAACTCCATAGTATGTCAGTATTGTAGCCATCACCTTTGAGCATTTTTTCGAGAATATACAGTGATGATTGCATAATAAGTTGTTGGGAGGTTAGTTGTCCTTCACTATTAAGCATAGGCCTAGGTAATGAACCTATAGCGCCGGCATTACCTTTTTTACCAGTAAATAAGGTTTCGTTTATAACAACTCCACCACCAATAAAAGTACCAATAAAAATATATAAAAAATCGCTAAAACGAGCAGGATTACCAAAGCTTAATTCAGCTGAACAAGCCGCAGTATCATCATTACATACATACACGGGAAGGTGTACAATTTGATTTATTTTTTCTTTAAAATCAAAAGACTTCCATTCATTCAATACTGTTTTTGGAGCGCCGGCTTCTTCTGTCCAGTTCCAAATTTCGTAAGGGGTTGCAACACCCACACCTAAGATACGCTTGGCTAATTCGTCACTTAAGCTCATTTTAAGTACGCTGATCCCTTTCTCTAAAAAGGTTAGCAAGCTCTGTACTGTGGGGTAAGCGCAGTTTTCGTGCAAAGTTGCGCGTATATTTCCTACTAAGTCAATCAAGGTTAAATCAAAACTGCGACGACCTACTTTTAAGCCAATTCCAAATGCACCATCTGGATTTAACGCAAATGGGATGGTTGGTTGGCCAACCTTACCACGCTGAGGGTCTTTCCGTATTAATAACGATTCGGCTTCTAAACTATTGATAATTACTGTGACGGCCTGTGCTGAAAGCCCTGTTTTTTGTGCAATTTCAGCTTTTGGAGCACTACCGTGTTGGCGAATTAATGACATAATTCGGCGTTCATTATGAGCACGCAGGCCAGATTGGCTTCGGCCTTCTTGTAAAGAGAGTCGAGGGTTTTTAGATTTGATAATTATTCCTACCTAGTTGTTATTATCTTGAATAACCTGATTAATTGTACACCGAGTGTGTGTAATTGGCGACTATATTAGCTTTATTGCCGGGTTCATTTCTTATTATTAAATTTACGACAGAGTATAAATAAGTCACAGGAGGTCAATAAATAACTATAGTTGATTTATTGACGGAATGATATTTAACTGGTTAAATGCTTTACTTAACATTAACAACTGAGACACGGCAATGACCACACACACACACACACAAACACCTCTTGTCTCCAAGGAGATGGTGGTTCCCTTTATTTTACTTGTTCTGTGCTTTGCTGCATGGGGAGCTGCGGCAAACATGACTGATCCGCTAGTAAAAGTGTTTAGTAAAATTTTTACTATGTCGTCAGTGCAGTCTGCATTGGTACAATTTAGCTACTATGGAGCTTACTTTTGCCTAGCTATTCCGGCGGCATATATCAATAAACGCTTTTCGTATAAAACAGGTGTGTTAACCGGTTTAGGGATGGCTGCAATCGGAGCATTTTTGTTTTATCCCGCCAGCCAAGCAATGACTTATGGTTTTTTTTTAGTGGCTTTGTTTGTGCTAGCTGGAGGCTTATCTATTTTAGAGACATCAGCAAACCCTTATGTAATGGGAATGGGCACCCAACAAGGTGCAACTCGCAGGTTGAATTTGGCGCAATCATTTAACCCTGTCGGTACTAACATTGGTGTTTTTTTAGCCGCTACCCTTATTTTACCAAAGCTCAATACCGCAACCTCTGGTGAGCGCACAAATATGAATAGTGAGCAATTAACTAGCATTATAAGCGCAGAACTTGATGCAGTTATGGTGCCTTATGTTGGTATGGCTTGTGTGTTGGTTTTTATTTGGTTGGCAATTGCGTTTACTAAAACACCTAATTTTTGTAAGCAAAAAAAAGTCTCTAAGCATGTAGAATTTAGTGCAACGTTTAAGCGCTTGTTTAAAAATACCCATTACCGCTTTGGTGTTATCGCCCAGTTTTTTAATGTTGCGGCGCAAACTTGTGTATGGACATTTACCATCCAGTACGTAATGGAGGCACTCGATACAAATGAAGTTACTGGGGGAAGTATTTTACAATACAGTATGATCACCTTTTTAGTTTCTCGATTTGTAATGACCTGGCTTATGGGATTTATTCGTCCTGCCAAACTGTTAATGGCAACCTCTATTATTGCAATGCTGCTGTGTTTTTATATGGTGAAAATGCCAAATATAAGTGGCGTATGGGCGCTGGTAAGTATATCGGCTTGCTTGTCGTTAATGTTTCCAACTATTTACGCGATTTCACTACATGGGTTAGGCGATGATGCAAAACTAGGTGCTGCTGGTTTAGTAATGGCTATTTTAGGTGGAGCGATAATTCCTGTATTCCAAGCTGTGTTTATTGATACATACAGTGTCGCGTTTTCTTATGTTGTGCCTGCGGGGTGTTTTATTATTGTTGCAGCTTATGCTGCATTTGATTTAAAAACAAAAGTCAGAGTATTCAATAATGTAGCGCCTTGCTAAATGGATTGAAAACCGAGCCTGAAGGCTCGGTTTTACTTTTTAACTTTTCTCATTTGTAAATCTTCTTTAACCCCAACCTTCATCGGATTAAGATATTAGGCATGTTGATATTCTTATTTAGTTGAAAAAATATGTTTTTAGATCTCACCGAAAATACCAACCAAAATGTTTACTCTTACTTAGTAGGCGGTATCAGCCCAAGGCCTATCGCATGGATAAGTACATTAAATAGCGAAGGTAGTGCAAATATTGCGCCTTATTCATTTTTTACTGTGGCTAGTTGCAAGCCAGCTGTTTTAAGTGTTACGCAAGTAAACCCTAGTGATAAAACGAATAAAGATACGCTTAGTAATCTAATGGCAACTAAAGAATGTGTGGTTAATATTGTCAGCCAAGAGCTAGTTGAAAAAATGAACCAAAGTTGTGCAAATTATCCTAGTGATATAAGCGAGTTTGATGCAGCTAACATTGCCCAAGCTCCAAGTAAGTTAGTTAACGCGCCAAGCGTTGCCGATTCAAAAGTACGGTTTGAATGTAAGTTACGCGAAGTTATTAGTATTTCAAATGAGCCTGGCGGTGGAAAAATGATGTTGCTGGATGTAGTGGGTATTTGTATAGACGATGAAGTGATGAGTGGTGGCTATATTGACCCTGAATTATTAAATGCAGTGGGCAAAATGGGCGGCGATTACTTTAGCACCACTAAAGATAAGTTTGTATTAAAACGCCCACAACTTTAAAGGTGAGCGTTTTAATTACATTAGGTTAAACAGCGCGCTATTTACTCTGTTTTTGGTAAAAACAGTGCACTCATTGCCCCCAAAAAACCTAATCCGCTGTAAAGCAAAATAAGCTCTGCGGTTGATAAAAACGATTCTAATAAGCCTATGCTGCCCAACATCAGTAATAAAACCCCAATAACGGTATTACTAACCGACACATAATCGGTGCGTTTGTTACCCTCTGCCATATCGACGAGGTACGTTTTTCGCCCTAAGCGCACTCCTTGATGCGCAACTGAGAGTAAAAAGTACAAAATAGGCATAGCCCACCAATTTAGTAGCAGCTCGTTATACCAAGTTGCAATAACAAATACAGCCAGCCCATTAATGGTAACCAAAGTGGCACTAAGTACCAGCACTCGCTGGCTAGATAAGTCACTTAAGCGCCCCCAAATCGGCGCTGAGACTAGGCTTGCAAAGCCGGAAACGGCAATAAAGGTGGCAAGTAAAGAAAATTCAAACGACTGTTTACTGGCTAAAATAATATAAAAAGGGGCACTCAATGCTGAACAAAGCAGTAAGGCACGTGTAATAACAAAATGCGCAAACTGTTTGTCTTGGTATAAAATTTTTAACTTTGAAAACGCGTGCAATAGGCCATTATTAGCTCCTTCGGTAGCGCCACTATATTCGTTAATTTGTGCATAAGAAAACGCGGCAATCAGCCACATTAATGCACCCAGTAGTAAAGCGATGATCACAATGTCTTGATCTTTTTGCTGTGAAAAAAACCACATCATGAGACCAAACGTTAAGGTGGCAAAACCGGCAATGCTCGCAGCAAGCCCGCTAATATTACCGCGTTGCTGTTTAGGAATAACTTTGCCCAGCACATCTTTTGCAGCGACAGAGTTAAACCCTCTGGCAAGGCTAAATAAAATTAATAAGCCAATAATAGCGTAGCCTGCTTGTGCGCCCTTGAGGGTAAACGCCACCGCAACCATGGCTAAAATGCATCCTGCTTGTATCACTGCACCTATTACCCATACCCATTTACGAACGGGGAGTTTGCGAATAACGTTAGCAATAGCAAGTTGGGGCAGCAATGAACCCGATTCTCTGATTGGTACTAACCAAGCAATAAAACTCGCTGGTACATTTAAGCTTTGCATTAACCATGGCAGCGTTATTTTTGGATTAAGCAGTGCATCGGCAAATTTACTAAACAGCTGGCTAATGAGTAAAATAATAAAATTACCGGGTACTTCCTGACAGGCATTGTCGTCGATGGCCTTGCAAGCTCGGGCGTCTTCTTCATTGTTTAAGCGTTTATAGATTTGTTCTTTTGTCAGTTTTTTCACTCTATTTTACCGCTGTATAAGTACAAATATTTATATATATTAAGATGGTATGCTTAACTTTTCTACTGTTGGGATTACAAAGTCATTTTACCAGCTAAGAATAAAGGAACCCCAAATAAACACAAAAAAATCAGCTAAGCGCTGATTTTTTGTTTGTACTAAAGCAGCGTCTTATTCAAAATCACGAGCACTGTGGCGCTCTGCCATTTGTTCTTCTTCTGCTCCCCACGTACGGTTAACGCGACGACCTCGTTTTACACCTGGACGCGCTGCTATTTGCTTAGCCCAACGAACCACATGGGTATAAGATGCAACATCTAGAAACTCGGCGGCGTCGTATAAGTCGCCTAATACCAGTGAGCCATACCAAGGCCATATGGCAATGTCGGCAATTGAATATTCACTGCCTGCCATGTATTCGTTGTCACTTAAATGGCGGTTTAGTACATCAAGCTGGCGCTTAGTTTCCATGGTAAAGCGGTCAATCGGGTATTGCATTTTACTCGGTGCATAACTGTAAAAGTGGCCAAACCCACCGCCTAAGTAAGGTGCTGAGCCCATTTGCCAAAATAGCCAGTTACGACACTCTGTTTTGGCTTTGAGATCGTTAGGAATAAAGGCATCAAATTTTTCGCCTAAGTATTGTAAAATAGCACCTGACTCAAATATGCGTGTTGGCGGTGTGGTTGAATGATCCATCAGCGCGGGTATTTTTGAGTTCGGGTTTATATCAACAAAGTCAGAGCCAAACTGATCGCCTTCACCAATATTAATTAAATAAGCATCGTACTCAGCCTCAGTAATACCAAGCTCTAATAGCTCTTCAAACATAATACTGACTTTTTGCCCGTTGGGGGTCGCTAATGAGTAAAGCTGAAATGTATGTTTGCCAATAGGCAGTGTTTTATCGTGAGTTGCACCTGCAATTGGGCGGTTAATGTTTGCAAATTTACCGCCACTTTCATTGTCCCATGTCCATACTTTTGCTGGGGTGTAGTCGTTGTTATCACTCATAAATAGCCTCTAATAGTTTAAACGTGCGTATTTGCTTTGCCCGTTGTTGCTTTTAATTTATCTGCTTTTGCTAATTTATACCCTAAAAAGAATCCACTAAGTGCGCCAAACAGATGGCTTTCAAACGAGATGTGAAACCGCTGTGGTAACACGCCCCAAATAAAGCCACTGTATAAAAAGGCCACCACCACGGCTATAAAAATAGATTTAAAAGAACGTCTTACAATGCCATAGCATAAAATAAATCCCCATAACCCATAAATAACGCCACTTAAGCCGACATGAATATTGCCACGAGCAAACATCCATACCAGTAATCCACCGACTAATGCGGTGAATATAAATACACTATAAAAACGCTTTACGCTGTATTGGCAAATTAACCAGCTTAAAACAATGAAGGGCAGCATATTACTAGCAAAATGCCACCAGCTACCGTGTAAAAAGGGAGCGCAAAGAATACCAACCAACCCTTGAATACTTCTGGGATAAATACCTAAACCATTTAAACTAATGCCTGGCAGGCTATTAATTAGTTGCAACACAAAACAAATAGTCACAATGCTTATAATGGCAAAACGGGTGCTGCTAAGTAACGACAAGGTGGATGGTTTATTTTGCATACGGTGCCCTTATTTATATTAAGAGTGGCCAGTATAGGAATAGTGGTGAGTAATGAAAAGCAAATTAAAAAGCACAGCGATTAAACTGTGCTTTTTATACTGATTAATTGTAATTAACCAAGCTTGGTAAGTAATTTTTTAGCTGCTAGCTCAGAGCTTGCTGGGTTTTGACCGGTGATTAATAAACCATCTTCTAGAGCAAGTACGCCCCAATCATCGGTTTTTTGGTAATCGCCACCTTTTTTGATAAGTTCGTCTTCAACTAAAAATGGAACAATGTCAGTAAGTTGTACAGCAGCTTCTTCGCTGTTAGTAAAGCCCGTTACTTTTTTACCGGCGACTAATGCATTGCCATCAGCGTCTTTAACATTTAAAAATACCGCACTTGCATGACACACGCCAGCGACTGGCTTTTGCTCTTTAATAAAGCTTTCAATGAGCGATACAGAATCGGTGTTATCGACTAAATCCCATAAAGGGCCGTGACCACCAGGGTAGAATACGGCGTCGTAATCAGAAGAGTTTACTTCGCTTAAAACTTTGGTATTTGCCATCAGTGTTTGTGCACCACTGTCTGCATCGTAACGTTTGGTTGCCTCAGTTTGAAAATCAGCAAGTATACTAGTTGGGTCAATCGGTGGCTGACCGCCGTTTGGAGAAGCCAATGTTACTTCAATACCTGCATCAACAAATGCGTAATAAGGGGCTGCAAATTCTTCTACCCAAAAACCAGTTTTTTCGCCTGTGTTACCAAGCTCTGCATGTGATGTAAGAACCATTAGTATTTTTTTAGCCATGTAAGGTATTCCTTATGATGATTTAAATTAATTAATCTTGCTTGGTAAATACTATATGCACTAAGAGAGCTTTAAACAACGATGATAAATTTAACTTAATTGATTCAATAATTGATACAATAAGAGGGTTGAAGTTAAAACCGCATTGGAGCACCTATGAAAGTCTCGTTTGAACAGTTAAAAAGTATGGTGGTATTTGCACAAATTGTAGAGCAGGGCAGCTTAACTGCAGCGGCAAAACAATTAGGGCTGACCCGTGCCGTAGCGAGTTATCACTTAAAAAAATTAGAAACACAGCTCGAAGTGACGCTACTTAACCGTTCTACCCGCACCATGGCGTTAACCGAAGCCGGAATGGCCTATTATGAGCGTTGCCGTGTTATTACAGAGCAAGCTAATGCCGCTAATCAGCAAATAGAAAATATAAAAAGTGAACCTCAAGGGCTATTAAAAATAAGTTGCCCAGTAAATGTAGGGATGCAGTTAATTGTACCGGCAATAAATACCTTTAAACGTCAGTACCCTAAAATTGATATAGATTTACAGCTAACTGATGATGTGGTGGATATTATTAAGCACGGGTTTGATTTTGCAATTAGAGGGGTTGCACTGCGCGATTCGAACTTACAAGCCACTAAGCTCACTACTATGAGTACCTGTATTTGTGGTGCGCCCGATTATTTTGCGCATTTTGGTAAACCCACCACACCCGATGAGTTGGCAAAGCATCAATGGGTGGTTTATCAATTAGGCAGTAAAACGCTGACCTTACAAAAAGAAGGCAAAAAGGTCGATATTACAATGCAAGGTAGTTTAAGCACCAATAACGCTGCTGCACGCACTGCGTTTGTAGAGGCGGGGCATGGTATTGGCCGTATTCCACTTTATGATGCATGGCCAAAAGTACAAGCGGGTTTGCTGCAAATTATACTTGATGATTATAAAAGCAAAGACATTGAGCTTTATGGGGTGTTCCCGCCTGGGGCGGCGGGCTCTAAAAAACTGCGTTTGTTTATTGATTATTTAAAAGCGTATTTTGTAAAGCAACATACCGCATTAGGTATGCTTAAATAATAGCGCTTAAAGCACTCGGTTAAACAAAGCAACGGCTTGCTGATACATGGTGATAGCAAGTGCTGCGTCGTACCGCTCGCCTTCATCACGCATAAAGGCATGTTGCGCGTTCACTTCTTGCCATTGGTAATTAATACCCGTACTAACCGCTTGTTGATAAATTTTGTCGCGACCTTGTTGTGGCACATGGGGGTCTTGTTTTCCCCAAATAAAGTGGATTTCACCTTGTATATCGGCCATACGTTCAAATGAATTATTCCCTTTTTGTGCGGGAAGAGTATCGCTATGAATATCAGTGGGATATAAGCAAAAAGCAGCTTTTATTGCGGGGTTTAATGCGGCCCTATACGCTAAATGCCCACCAATACAAACACCCATTGCACCCACAGAGCCAGTACAATAATCGTGTGTTTGTACAAAGTCGATTAACGCTTGGGTATCGCTGTCGTGAGATTCAAGCGGTTTTGCCCATTTATCGTTATTGCCTTTATCTTTACCTTCGTCATCATAAGCAAGCACTGTCCCGATAGGGTTAAGCTCATGAAATACTTCTGGCACAAGTACCACAAAACCATGACTTGCCAAAATAGCGGCGCTGCGAGCAATAGGCGCGGTTTGCTGAAAAATCTCAGAGTAAAAAATAATGGCTGGGAATTGCCCGTGAGCGTGTGGGCGATAAACCGTAGTGCGCATTAACCCCGTTGGGGTAGGCAAGTCAGCATGGTGGTGTTGGATGATCATAAAAGTGCTCAGTTAAATCATATATAAAATATATGGTAACTGAGCGCGATAAAATAAACACGCCTTAAAGTTTAAATACTTGCAGGCATGTTATTACAACTAGCATAGTAACTTACGGTTGCTGGCCAATCGGAAAAGATACCCATTACACCTACGTCTTGCGCTAACACATCAACCACAGTGAACATATCGCCATCGTTATCTATAACATCACTAATTGACTGATAATAATAACCGCCACCTTGATTTAGAGGGCCTGAGCGCTCAAGACTCCATGCAATGATATTAAGCCCCGCGGCTTTAGCGTCAATGGCATACTGTGAGGGAACAATATTACTGTTGTTATCTATGCTTAATAGCATCCATATGGGTGGCGCAATAATTTTAACGCCGTCGTTTACGAGCTCTGCCATAGATGGCTGCCATGTTACAGCGTTGTTTGGATCAAACCCTGCATTGCTGTCGCGCCCATCTAAATAGACACTCTGCGCTGCAAATTCAGGATTAGTATTAATCCAATATTCTACGTCGGCTAAATTAAATGATTGCGGATACACTCGCGAAGCGGGTACATCCATTTGCGTGTATTCATCCAGCATTTTTTGTGCGTATTGCGTTTGGGTCATACCGTTAAAAGGCATACTTACTTGAGGGGATTTAAGCTCTGGGGTCATTTTTACTCCCAGCTCTTTAAAGAGTGCAATACTTTGTTTGTGGGTCATGAGTGTACCAGAGGTGGCGTATAAGTCAGTGCGCCAACGGGGTGTACTTTTCATGTAATCGCTAACATTGGTGGCACTGGTGTTCGCGCCATCCATCTTGCCCTCAAGAGTTAAAAATTCTGTCAAACTAATATCACTGGTACAACATTTAGCTGAAGCAGGCGTGCCACTGTTAGAGTTTGCTGGGGTAAATGGCTCACTACATTTAGCAGCCAATGTTGGAATGGCTAAAATATTGGTGGTGGTGTGCAAGTCGCACTGAGAATGACGACATACTAGCTCTTTATCATTGGTAAAGGTTACATCGCATTCGACAACACCTGCTCCCATGCGAGCGGCTGCAATATAAGATTCTTTAGTGTGTTCTGGGTATTGCATTGGAGCACCGCGGTGACCAATTGAAAAATCAGTACGATAAAAAGGACCTTCCTTGCACGATTCTAATTTTGTTTTTAGTGCGCTGCTAGCCATATCGTCAACTAGGTAGTCTGGGCGAGTACCTAGTTGAATATTAGTGCCTTGTGCTACTTCAACAATAACCGGGGTAGATACTTCAACAATTTCAACGTCAGTGTTGGTAACAACCACTTCTTTTTCGACTATTTTTACATCGTCATCACAGCCAGTAAGTGAGCTTAATAATAAAAAAGTTGTTAGAAAAGGTATGCGCTTCATTATTTGTCCTTAAAAATAAAAGTGGACGCTACCTTACTAATTATTAATGACAATTTCACTACAGAGTGATTAATTTGCTGATTTAGCCATTATTTGGTTTACTACTAAGGCAACCAACATCACTCCCGCGCCAATGCTTAATCTAAGTAGGTCAGCGTCTCGATTCCAAATAAGCACATTAACAATTATACCGGCAGGAATAAGCAAGTTGTTCATCACCGCCAGCGCGCCAACATTGACAAGCGTCGCGCCTTTATTCCACATAAAGTAGCCTAAACCAGAGGCCACAATACCTAAATAAATCAGTATGCCCCATTGAGTTGAGGTACTTGGTAATTTGTTAAGATCACCAAATAAGGCGTAACAGGCGCTTGCAACAATTAGTGCGCCAATAAAAAACCAACCAAATACGGTTTTATCATCGAGTTGTTTATTAAGCATTAATCGTTTGTAGGTTACTTGGCCGATGGCAAAACTAATATTAGCGCCTTGAACCAGTAATAATCCGACTAAAAAGTTACTGTCTAAGTTTTCATAACGAATGGTAATAGCACCTAGTACGGCAATAAATGCAACGATAAAAAACTGCGGATTAAACTGTTTATTTAGCGCATCGTTTAAAAGCGTAATGTAAAGCGGGGTCATTACAGTAAATAACAGCACCTCAGGCACACTTAAAAACAAAAATGAGTGGTAATAAAAGCCATACATAACCCCCAGTTGCAGTGCGCCTATCAGCATGAGTTTACATGCAAGCGGGGTGGGGATTTTCTTTAAAAAAGGCAAAAATACTAACGCTGCTAAAGCAACACGAATTAACACACTAAACCATGCATCAACTTGGCCTGCTAAATACACACCAATTAAACTAAACGAAAACGCCCAAAGAAGGGTAACTGCAAATAAATAGCCCATAACACTCATCTTGTCTTAAGTAATGGTGTCAGTTTATCTGTTATATATTGTTCTATAAACAATAAAAGCCCGCAAGCGGGCTTTTATATCAGCTGATTAAAAATATTAATTAATCAACTAAACCACGGCGCTTAAGCAGGGCGTCAGTGGTTGGTTTTTGGCCTCTAAACTCAATGTAGCTTTGCATTAAGTCACGGCTATTACCTTTTGATAGGATCTCTTTACGGAACTTATCGCCATTTTCGCGCGTTAAGCCACCGTTGTTTTCCATGTGAGCAAACGCATCGGCTGCAAATACTTCAGTCCACAGGTAAGCGTAGTAACCTGCTGAGTAACCACCTGCAAACGTATGGCTAAAGTAGTTTGATTTATAACGCGGCGGAACAGGGTAGTAATCAATACCATGTGCCTTTAATGCGTCACTTTCAAACTGCTGTACGTCAGTTATTTTCTTATCAGAACCAAATGAATGCCATTCCATATCCAGTAGTGCTGCTGCTAAATATTCAGTGGTACCAAAACCTTGGTTGAACTTTTGCGACTCAAGTACTTTATCAAGTAGTGCTTGAGGAATTGGCTCTCCAGTTTTGTAATGTTTAGCGTAGTTAGCAAGTACCGTTGGTTCAATCATCCAATCTTCGTGTGCTTGTGATGGAAATTCAACAAAGTCACGTGCTGTTGCAGTACCTGCTAGACTTGGGTATTTAACGTCAGAGAATAAACCGTGTGCCGCATGACCAAACTCGTGGAACATAGTTGATACTTCGTCAAACGTCATGAGCGTTGGCTCGCCTTCAGCCGGCTTTGGAATGTTTTGTGCGTTGTAAATAACAGGTTTAGTGCCTTTTAAGCCGCTTTGGCTTACGTATGCACTCATCCATGCACCGCCACGCTTACCTTCACGTGCATATGGGTCCATGTAAAATAAACCAATTGCGCTGCCATCGGCGTTAAATACTTCAAATGCCATTACATCGTCGTGGTAAACCGGCAGGTCTTTACGCTCTTTAAAGGTAATACCGTAAAGTTTTTCCATAGCGAAGAACAGGCCGTTATGGATAACCGACTGCATTTCAAAATAAGGCTTAACTAAGGCTGGATCTAGGTCGTATTTTTCAGCGCGTACTTTTTCTGCGTAGAAAGACCAATCCCATGGTTTAAGTTCAAAGTTTTCACCCGAATCATTAATTACTTTTTGAATTGCTTGTGCTTCTGCTTTCGCTTTTTCAACGGCTTTTGGCGCTAAGTCATCTAAAATGCCGTACACGTTATCAGTAGTTTGCGCCATGCGTGAAGTCATTACATAAGAAGCCCAATCTTTAAAGCCTAACAGTTCTGCTTTTTGTGCGCGCAGGTTAGTTTCTTTAATAATGATAGGGCCATTTGTTTTAGCAGCACGATTGGTTGATGCTTTAAAAATCTGCTCACGTAGTTCACGATTTTCAAGGCTTGCTAAAATAGGCTGTTGCGTGGTGTTCACTAAGGTGATCATGTAGCCATCTTTGCCTGCTTTTTTAGCAGCGGCTGCAAGACCGGCAATTTCACCTTCAGATAATCCCGCTAATTTACTTTTATCTGTTACTAAAATTACATCTTCTTTAAACGATTTTAATACGTTTTGAGAAAACTCAGTTGATAGTTTTGCAAGCTCAGCGTTGATTTCACGCATTTTTGCTTTTTCAGCATCGTTTAATTTTGCACCGGCTTTTACAAACTGTTTGTAGTAAAAATCGACTAGGCGTTGATCTTCAGCGCTTAACTTATCTTTATTGTCGTATACCGTTTGTACACGTTTAAACAATGCACCATTTAAATAAATGTCATCAGAGTGAGCCGAGAAAACTGGCGCCATTTTTTTATCAATACGTTGGTATTCATCGTTTGAAATAAGACCTGATAGGTTATAAAACGCAGCTGATGCGCGGTTTAGTAGCTCGCCTGCCAGCTCCATTTCAACTAAGGTGTTTTCAAAAGTGGCTGGCGCTGGGTTGTTGGCAATTGCCAATATTTCTGCATTGTGCTGTGCAATACCTGCATCAAATGCGGCTTCGTATTCAGTCGTACCAAACTTATCAAACTCAGGTGCCATGTATTGAAGTGGACTTGGTTTGAACAATACATTGCTTGCGTTAATGTCTTGAACTTGCGCTGCGGTTTCTTGTGTTGTTTCTTTAGTGCTCTCAGAAGAGCAGGCAGATAATAAAAGTGCACTAGCAATCGTAGTGGCAATCAGTGTTTTACGCATAATAACTCCATAGAAAAAATAGCCGAAATAGGCTTAGTGAGTCGAAAACACAGTTAACTTACCAAATTTTGACTTATATACAACAAAGTTTATCTATTTAAAGCAGGATTTAAACGCAAATTAGATTGCAAAAACAGCTTTAGTAGATAAAAGCAGCAGTACACAGCCCAAATTACCCCAAGGTCAATGCAAGCATGTCGACACGAGGCAATTACGGTTGTTTTACCGTCATTATTTTAAACAGACTGTTACTTATTTAATTTAACCACATGCTAGACTCACTCAATTATTAGCATTTACTGATTTACTAACTGCTAGCTTATTTTTATATGGAATAATCATGAATATAGAACAAATTAACGACATACTAGGTTTTGTGCTGTTTAGTTATAACGACGTACATATTACGGTTGCTAAAGTCATTCAAGTCCCACTGATTTTATTTACTATGTGGTTTGTGGTTACACGTATTGGTAAATTGATTAAGAAGTCATTACTTGCTCGAAAAATGAGCCCAGATGCAGTGCATTTATTCACGCGTTTTTATTTTATTTTAAGTATTGCGATTTTACTTTTTACTTCCCTTGAGGTGCTCAACATTCCACTAACCGCATTTGCCTTTGTATCGGGTGCGATTGCCATTGGTGTGGGGTTCGGTGCACAAAATATTATTAATAACTTTATTAGCGGCTGGATATTAATGTGGGAGCGGCCAATCCGTATTGGCGATTTTCTAGAAGTTGGCACTGCAAAAGGGGTGGTTGAAACTATTAACACTCGCTCTACCCGCATTCGCAGAAACGACGGGGTGCATATGTTGATCCCTAATAGCCATTTATTAGAAAATACGGTTACAAACTGGACGCTTATTGATGGCAATGCGCGCTCATCCGTGAGCGTAGGCGTAGCTTATGGCTCTGATGTATTACTGGTTAAAAAGTTAATTCAGCAAGTATTAGATGAACATGAAGCAATATTAACAACGCCCCAATCAACGGTGTTGTTTGATGACTTTGCCGACAGCTCGCTGGTCTTTAATGCTATTTTTTGGGTGTGCGCTGAATCTGAAACTCGCTTAAGACAAGTGCGCAGTGATATTCGCTTTAGTATTTATGAAGTGTTTGAACAACACGATGTGGTTATTGCGTTCCCGCAGCGAGATATTCATATTGATGGTGAAATTGCACTCACACGTTCATTAGTGAAAAAGTAGTATTTAAAAAAGTGCCGCGTTATTTTGCCACATTTTTTAACAATTCATTGTAAGGACATATGTCCGCTTTTTGGTTGTTTAGTTGCTAAAAGTACACTAAAAGTCGGGATAGTGCGCTTAAGTGTTAAAAATAAGTTTATATTTTTAACACTCAGCATGCGGTAAATTAATTACAGCATGGTATAATCTCGCGTATTCAGTCAGCCTTATTTATGCCGTTTTTGTACTCTCGGTAATAAGGTCCGCGCCGCATAGAGCAAGTCGCGAAAAATTGACTGAATCCGTAATTATTTAATTGCGCAACACATCAACCGTTGAACAAGAGTGCACTAAAAAGGTTAACCCCGACATGAAAGCAATGAAAAGATCTACGTTAGCAACCCTTATCAATGCAACGTTGTTCTCTGCCGTAGCAGGTACTTCAATTTCAGCCCTAGCTGCTGAGCAAGAAACTACTGCTAAGAAGAACCAACTAGAAGTTATTCAAGTAACTGCTCGTAAACGAGTAGAAAACGCTCAAGAAGTACCTGTTGCTGTTTCAGCCCTGCAAGGCGACAGTTTAGATGCTTACAGCTCAGCTGGTATGGATATTCGTTTTATGAATGCGAAAATCCCAAGTTTATCTATTGAATCTTCATTTGGTCGTTCATTCCCACGCTTTTATGTACGTGGTTTAGGTAACACTGATTTCGATTTGAATGCTTCACAGCCTGTGTCACTTGTGGTTGATGAAATTGTACAAGAAAATGCTATTTTAAAAGGTTTCCCTGTATTTGACGTAGCCCGTGTTGAAGTGCTTCGTGGCCCACAAGGTACGTTGTTCGGCCGTAATACGCCTGCTGGTCTAGTTAAATTTGATACTGTTAAACCAAGTCAAGAATTTGAAGGTTATGGCTCTGTATCATATGGTAGCCGTGGCGCAGTTGATTTTGAAGGCGCTGTTGGTGGTTCATTAACAGACCGTTTATCAACGCGTGTTTCAGTACTTTGGCAAGACAAAGACGATTATATTGATAATCGTGCACCGGGCTTTGAACAAAAAGATGCCTTAGGTGGTTACACTGAACAAGCTGCACGTATTCAATTTTTATATGAAGGTGACGATTTCACTGGATTATTTAACTACCATGTCCGTGATTTAGATGGCTCTCCAATTGCCTTTCGTGCCAATACTATCAAGCCTGGCACTAACGACTTAGTTGATGATTTTGAAAATGATGTGGTTTACCACGATGCCGCATCGCGTGCGACGCAACAAGTGGAATCACAAGGTGCAAGCCTTAAACTTGAGTGGGACTTAGCTAACCACACAGTAACGTCAATCTCTGGTTGGGAAAGTGCAGAAATTTACTCTCGTGCTGACATTGATGGTGGTTACGGTGGATTCTCTATCAATGATGTTCCAGTAGCTATGGGTCCTGGTTTTATTCCTTTTTCTTCAGAAAGTGCTGATGGTATTCCAGACCAAGACCAATACACGCAAGAGTTACGTTTATCAAGCAACTTTGCTGGCGATGTAAATTACCAGGTGGGTGTTTTTTACTTCGACGAAGCATTAACGATTGAAAACTTTAGCTATGATACGGCTAATAATGGCGTATTAAATGGGTTTGTTAGCCAACAGCAAGACACTAAAGCATGGGCTGTGTTTGGCTCAGTTGATTACACCATTACTGATGATTTAAAAGTAACAGCAGGCCTGCGTTACTCTGACGATGAGAAAGAGTTCTCAGCAAATCGTACGCTTAGCCCTGTAGGTGGTGCTGCGACTTACATTGAAAAAAATGTAAGCGATGATCACGTAAGCTGGGATTTATCGGCTAACTACAAAGTCAATGATGACGTAAACTGGTATGGCCGCATTGCTAACAGTTTCCGTGCACCGAGTCTTCAAGGTCGTATCTTATTTGGTGATGAAGTAACCGTTGCTGATTCAGAGACTGTTACTTCGTTTGAAACAGGTATTAAATCTGATGTGTTAGATGGCCAAGGCCGTGTTAACGCAACGGTATTTTATTACACCATGGACGACCAACAGCTAACGGCTGTAGGTGGTGGTGCTAACTTTAACCGCTTATTAAATGCTGATAAAACAACTGGCTACGGTTTCGAAATTGATTCTGAGTGGGTGTTAACGGATGAGCTAAATGCCACGTTTAACTTAAGCTACAACAAAACCGAGCTTAAAGACAAAGATTTAGCCGTTGCTGTGTGTGCACAATGTACTGTTACTGATCCTACGTTCCAAGTACCAGGTGCATTTGGTCCTGAAGACCGTGCTATTTTAGATGGTAACAGCTTACCGCATGCTCCAGAGTGGATCTCTAACATCACACTTCGTTACACTAAAGAACTCGCTGAAGGTGAATTCTTCACTTACGCTGATGTGTCTTACCGTAGTGAAATTGACTTTTTCTTATATGAATCAGTTGAGTTTGAAGGTAAGCCACTAACAGAAGTAGGCCTACGTGCTGGTTATGCATGGGCACAAGGCGACTACGAATATGAAGTATCAGCATTCGTGCGTAACCTATTTGACGAGCAACAAGCGATTGGTGGTGTTGATTTCAACAACAACACAGCAATGGTTAACGAAGAGCGTTACATTGGTGCTGAATTTAAAGTTAACTTTTTCTAATCGAAAAATTTAACGTTAAATTGTAATTATTGATAAAAGCCTGCCTAGTGCAGGCTTTTTTATTTTTGTAGAGCTGCTAAAGTAGCGCTCATATGTTTATTAAAGAGAAAAAGTAATGGCTGGATTTTGGAATTACCGTGTAATTTTTTGTGAAGCAACCAAAGATGAAGCGGCGCAATATCAAATACATGAAGTCGAATATAACCTAAATGGTAAAGTAACTAACTGGTCAGAAACGGGGGCAGCGCCGTTTGGTACTTCGTTAGATGAACTAAAAGATGATGCTGAGCGCTTAAAAACAGCATTTGAAAAACCCGTACTTAAAGTGATGCGCAAAGCCCGTGGTTACGAGTTAGTTGATGTAAATACCGGTGAAGACGCTTATGCTGAGCCGCCAGCAGGCTTGACTGAGTAACACACATTAATGAAAGGTGCTTAGGCACCTTTTTTAATATTCAGGGCATAGGCTAAACAGCTAAACAGCTAAACAGCTAAACAGCTAAACAACAAGGAGAAAGTATGTCTATTGAAGCGGTATTATTTGATATGGATGGCACGTTAGTTGATTCTGAAAGTGTGCATTATATCTGTTGGAGCCAATTACTTGCGCCTTTTGGTGTGCGTTATGACGAAGATGATTTTTGCCAGCGCTTTTCTGGGCGCCCCACGATTGACGCTGCAAAGGAAATAAAACAAACCCATAACTTGTCTGTGAGTAGTCGCTATTTAGCGGATGAAAAATACCGTTTGTTTAGCAAATTCGTTAAAACCAATTTACCGCCTTTAATGCCTTATGCTGCAGATATTTTATTCGCGGTTAAAGAGCAAGGCTTAAAAATGGCGTTAGTAACAGGCAGCGCACGCCATGAAGCTGAGCCAATACTAAAAGGATTAGGGTTTTATGATTTATTTGATACGGTGGTTACAAAAGACGATGTAACCAATCCAAAGCCTGCCGGTGATCCCTATTTATTAGCACTTAAAAATATGCAGGTCGCTGCAAAAAATGCGATTGCCGTTGAAGATACCTTCACTGGCGTAACAGCAGCAAATAATGCAGCCTTAGCCGTTGTAGCGATTGCTAATAAGCACACCGAGCAGCACGACTTCAGTAAAGCAACACAGCAAATGGATAACCTTGAAGAATTTTGGCAATGGCTTCAATCTCAACTATAGTTTAAGCCATATTTAAATTTGCAAGGATGCAGTTATGGTTACTATTCAAAGATACCTATTTATTTTTTTAACGCTTTTTAGTGCGAGTTTATTAGCGCAATTGCCGCAGGTGCAACTCGCTGATGTTTATGATGAAACTAAGCATAACGATATTCGCCAATATTTGGTGAGTGAAAAGTTTGACGGCGTTAGAGCAATATGGACGGGGAAACAATTTGTTACCCGCCAAGGTAATCCAATTAATCCTCCTAAGTGGTTTACCGCCCCTTTGCCTGATGTTTGGTTAGACGGTGAGTTATGGACCAAGCGGGGGCAATTTTCTGTTCTCAGTGGTATTGTTAGAACAAAAATACCCAACGACTTACTCTGGCAAACAGTGACTTATCAAGTATTTGATATGCCAGATACAAGCACGCCTTTTCATCGTCGCTATCAAAATTACCTGTCACTCATTACTAAGTTAAATAGCCCCCATATTAAGGCGGTTAAGCAATATCAATTTAGCGACAATCAGCAACTAAGTGATTACTTTAATGAGGTCACCAAACAAGGCGGGGAGGGCGTTATGCTTCATTTAGCAGAGGCTAAGCATTCGAGTGGTCGCTCTAGTGCATTGTTAAAACTCAAACCTTATTTGGATGCTGAAGCGCTAGTTATTGAACATTTACCAGGTAAAGGTAAATACACAGGTATGCTCGGGGCATTGCGAGTGCAAACCAAGCAAGGCGTAACCTTTTCTATTGGCACGGGCTTTAGTGATGAAGAACGCAGGCGTCCGCCAGCCATTGGTTCAATAATCACTTATCGATACCACGGGTACACTAAAAATGGTTTACCGCGTTTTGCTAGCTTTTTGCGAGAAAGACCCGAAAAATAAAGAGTGTAGGCCAATTCAGTATATATTTTTTAGCAATTATGCTAAATTGCGCGGCCTTTTTGGTAATGTTTGGTGATCTATGTTTGTTGGTTTTGATTATGGTAGTTCTAATTGTGCTATGGGTGTTTTAAACGAAGAGCGTGTTCAGCTTATCCCTTTAGAGCAAGGCAAACATTATCTTCCATCAACTTTATACACTCATCATAGCGCCTTAGTCGTTGATTTTGTTGCGCAGCATTTGCATGGCTCAGAGCATGAGCATGCCTATAAAACCGCGCGCCAACCCTTGCTTAATACGCTCCCGCGAATTAAATCAGACCTAGACTTACAAGCCGGCGACGACACTCTATTTATTGGCCGTGAGGCAATTAGTGAATATGTACAATTTCCTGAAGAGGGTTATTTTGTAAAATCCCCTAAATCATTTTTTGGCGCAACGGGCTTAAAGCAAGGGCAAATCAATTTTTTTGAAGATATTGCTACAGCAATGATTTTAAAAATAAAACAACGTGCTGAATTATCGTTAGGGTATACGCTGAGCCAAACTGTTATTGGGCGCCCAGTGAATTTTCAAGCGGTCGGTGGTGAGCAGTCAAACCAACAAGCCGTGGGTATTTTAACACGCGCAGCAAACCGGGCGGGCTTTAAAGATGTTGAGTTTTTATATGAGCCACTCGCGGCTGGGATTGATTATGAAAGTGATTTAACGCAAGACCAAAAAGTATTGGTGATTGATATTGGCGGTGGTACCAGTGACTGCTCATTTGTACAAATGGGGCCAAGTTTTAGGAATAAGCAACAACGAGATGCAGACTTTTTAGCGCATAGCGGAAAGCGAGTAGGCGGAAACGATTTAGATATTGCTTTGAGCTACCATGGTTTAATGCCGTTACTCGGGCTTGGCAGTACGTTTAAGTCAGGTTTACCACTACCTAATCAACCATTTTGGCAAGCTTGTAAAATTAACGATGTGAATTTACAGAGCCAGTTTTATAGTGCCCAGCATTATCGTGAACTCAGTGCGCAGTTACGCGATGTCAGCGCTCCTGAACTTTATAAACGACTTATTCACTTACAGCAAAATAAGCAAGGTCACCAATTAGTTCAACAAGCTGAAGCGGCTAAAATTGCATTAACATCCGCAAATAGTTTTAATTGTGATTTAGCCTTTTTAGATAACTCATTAAGCAAAGATATTTCAGTCGCTGATTTAGCGCTTGCTGTTGACGATAGCATTAGTCAGATTGTTACCTTGGCTAAACAGGCAATTACTGATGCGAATACCACTCCCGATGTGATTTACTTAACGGGAGGAAGTGCACAGTCTCCATTAATTAAAGCGGCGTTGAGTGAGCATTTAGGCAACATAAAAATGGTGAACGGTGATCACTTTGGTAGTGTAACTGCTGGCCTTACTAAATGGGCCAGCATGCTTTATAAGTAAGCTGCTATAGAGATATTTGTCGGGTTGCGAGGTATTTTTCGTAATCTGGCAATGTTCGCTCAAGCTCTATATCCATTAATGGTGAGCTAAGTAGCATATCGGCACTCACTTCATTACACGCCACAGGAATATTCCACACAGCAGCTAAACGTAGCAGAGCTTTAACATCAGGATCATGAGGTTGCGAGGCTAAAGGGTCCCAAAAAAAGACTAATACATGTATTTCATGCTCCGCTATTTTCGCCCCGAGTTGTTGATCGCCGCCCATAGGGCCACTTAATAATTGAATAACATCAAGCCCTGTTGTTTTCTCAATTAAATGCCCAGTAGTCCCTGTGCCATATAAAGTGTGTTTACTTAGAGTGGCCTTATGTTTTTCACACCATAACTTAAGCGCGGCTTTTTTGCCGTCATGTGCTACTAAGGCTATATTTTTTTGCGCAGGTAGAGATTGTATTTTTTGATCCATGCTGATTCTTATTAGTTAGAGTAATAAATTGATAGCCAAGGCAATAAATACAATGCCTGTGAACCTATCAATCCAGAGCTGGCTATTTGGGTGATTTCTAAAAAATTGAGCTATTTTATCGCCGAAATAAATATACGTGCAGTCAATCGGAAAAGCAAAGATTGGATAAAGTAGCCCAAAAAATGCCAGCTGAAAGGTTGCAGATGACAAGCTAGGGTCAACAAATTGTGGGATAAAAGCAATAAAAAACAAAGCCACCTTAGGATTAAGCACTTCTGTCATCATGGCTTGAAACATGACATTTTTGTTTTTATTGGTTGTAACATGCGGTTTATCGCTTTGCTCACAAGATGGTGGCATAAACGTGCCTTTAAGCATCATAAAACCTAAGTAACATAAATAGGCTGCACCTGCATATTGTACGCTGGCATAGGCTGTTTCAGAGGCTTTTAAAATAGCACTTAAACCAATAACTGCAAAAAATGTATGTACTACGCCACCTAAGGCAAAGCCAAAAGCACTTTGCATACCTGCTTTTCGCCCGTTAGCAAATGTTTGTGCCATTAAAAACGCGTTTGATGGCCCAGGCGCAACGGCCATTAAAAAGCTGGCGAGTAAAAATGAGAGCAAAAAGTCAGGGTTGATCATTAAATAGTACGAAAAAGAAGTGGTAAGTGATTTTATCAAGCAATGAGAAAAATAAAAAGCGGGCATATTGCCCGCTAAGTTGAGGATACTAAGTTGTTATAAAACTAGCCGTTATACTTTTAAACATAACGAAGTGCTAAATTTATTAAAAACTAACGGTGATATTATTTGAACACACCGTAGTGCTCAGCGCTTCACATACTTGATATGTATACGTACCACCCCCTTTAGTATTTATACTGTCGGTGTAGGCATTATTATTTGCAGTGGTAATGACTTTGCTACCATTGCGGTAGATATCAACTTGGCTTGTTGCTGCGCCATTCCAACTTAAATCAACAAATTTAGTGCCTTTTGATTTGTAACCTGAAGCGCTAAGAGAGATATCATCTACGCCTGGCTCTGGATCAACACCACCAGTATCGCCACCCGCACAGCCGTTTGCTGTAAGGTAAGCATCAGCGTCTGCCGCTTTTACAATACCATAGCCAAAGTAATCATCACGACCAGCAGCCCCTTGATCTTGCGCAGTTGCTTTTAACGCATCGCGAATTTCTGTGCCTGTACAGTCGCTATGGTTAGACCATACTAGCGCAGCAATACCTGAAACTGCAGGCGTTGCCATTGACGTTCCACTCATAAAACCATAATCAGTTGCGCCAATATTAATTGTCACGTTTGTACTAGCAACTAATGCGCTACGATCTTCAAATGCAGCGCCTACAGCAGGAATTGAAGTATCGTTGGTATCACCTAGTGTTGCGTATAACATGCCGGCTTCATTGTTGATAATAACCGCACCTAAACCGCCTGAGTTTTCACAGTTAGCAACTTTGTCATAAAATGAAACAACGCCGCGGTCAATCATACATACTTTACCAGCCGCTGCTGGATCAACTGTTTCGCCGGTCCCCATAAAGTAGGCACTCGCCGTGACTTGACCTGCATTTTCCATTGCTGATGAATTATATGCTGTGCCATCGGCTGACATACTCGCTGCTGTAGCCATACCTGCAGGGTAGGTTGATAGCGTATCAACACCACCGGCTGTTACTTCTACACAAATGGTTTCATCGTTTGTTGCACGTTTACCACGACCTGATGAACAACTTGGGAATTGTGAAAAATCAGCAATTTGATTATTGGCATCATTAGCACCAACCATCATAACTGACGGGTAGCCTGCAGGATAAGAACGTACGTTATTACCATCATTACCCGCGGCAGCAACAACAAGGCCGCCTGCATTGGTAAAGTTAGCAAACGCATTTGATTCTGTACTGTTTGAGCCGCCGCCCCCTAAGCTCATACTAATAATGTTCGCACCTGCTTGAGAACATAAATCTGCTGCTTGAGCCAAGTCAGATGAGTAACCCCAGCCTGATTCGTTAAATACTTTAATAATGTGCATTGCCACACCCGGTGCCATACCTACCACACCAAGGTTGTTGTCTGCAGCACCAATTGTACCGGCTACGTGAGTACCATGTGGGCCGCCATTATCAAACCAATTACCGGTGCCACTGTCGTTATCACCGGTGATGTTGCCCCAAATAAAGTCAGGGTTTGAGCTATCTAAGCCGGAATCGATAACACAGACTTTCATGCCTGCATTGGCATCAAAAGTTACTTGATCAACCTGTGATTGATAAACGGCATAAGGCGTAATTTGCTGCTGCATTGCATCGCCTACATCATCGTTAAATAATGACATAGGTACACGCTTATGATCTTCTTCAATGAGTTTAATATGTGGGTTGTTGAGTAGGCCTTTTAAGCTACTTAAATCTTGACCAGTAAATTTTGCGGCAATAAATCCATTACCATCTACTTTAATCTCACCACCTAGTTTTTTAGTAAGCGCTTTAACAACACCTTTTTTATTATTATCAACTTGAATGATGAAGCGATCGTTTGCAGCATGGGCAGTTCCGGCTGCAAAAATACCAGTAAGAACTAATGCTAAGGCGAGTTTATTCTTTTTCATATTATAATATCCTAGAATTAATTGGTTAACCTTTTGTTAACTTAAACCGACATTAAAATAATAAAAAGCAAAAAACAAGGTGTTTTATCTACAAAAACGAAATTATTTAACTAAAAATTAATTATTTTTAAACAAAAAATATATGTTTTGTTTGGGTTAGGGGCGGCTAATCAAGTAGCACCTGAATTAGCCA
This sequence comes from Pseudoalteromonas sp. G5_S1_54_S4, assembly GCF_054968565.1. Taxonomy (NCBI): domain Bacteria; kingdom Pseudomonadati; phylum Pseudomonadota; class Gammaproteobacteria; order Alteromonadales; family Pseudoalteromonadaceae; genus Pseudoalteromonas; species Pseudoalteromonas sp. G5_S1_54_S4. The sequence continues at coordinate 31,898 of NZ_JBQKUL010000007.1, forward strand.
AAATGAGAGAAGTATTGAAAATGCGTTAGTGGCTAAGCATATTTAGCATAACGAAACAGTAAATAACAAAAAGGAATTAATAATAGAAAGTGCGTACCAATAAGCTCTGGGGTTGATAAGTTTAAGTATTGAGTAATAAAAACCAATAAGCTTGCTCCACTCATTTGCATTGCTCCCAAAAGAGCAGAGGCGGTGCCTGCTTGTTTAGGAAATAAACTCAAAGCACGCCCAGCGGCAGATCCAAGTGTCAAGGCAAAACCAAATGCTGCAATGAACATAGGGATCATTAATGCCAATGGCGTTTTATATTGGCTTAATAACAACATAAGTAAGCCGGCACTCACTAGCACTAAAAGGCCTATTTTTAAGGCTCTTTTAGGTTGACGTTTAATGTAAATAGGCATAATAAAACTAGCAAGAATACTAAGCACTGCATTGAGCGAGAACCAAAAGGTAAAGTCGGCTACGCTGCCACCTAATTCAGTAATGAGCCAACCGGGAGCCAGTGTTACAAACACCAATATAGCTGACATAGTGACCATACATAACAAGCTATTAAATAAAAATAATGGAGTTGAAATGATGGGGAAAAAGCGTCTTAAATCTAAAATATGCCCCTGGTAATGACTGTCTGCTGGTCGTGTTTCCCTAAACAAGAACAAAGTGACAATAAACCCCAGTAATGCAAAACCGGTTAAAAATAGAAAGTTCATTTGCCAACCAAACTGTACGGTTAGCCAAGCACCTAAAATGGGCGCTAATGCTGGAATAAAGCAAACTATACCGTTTAGATAGGTAATTATTTGGCCACTGCGTTCACTACCAAACTTATCTCTTACTATTGCAAAAGCGACAACAAAGGTAGCGCACGCGCCTAACCCTTGAATAGCACGAGCAAACATCAGTACTAAAAAGCTAGGAGCATAATATGCACCCAATGCCGCCAGTCCATACAAAGCGACCCCAGTTAAGGCGACGGGCTTTCTGCCAAAACGATCAGCGAGTGGACCTGCAATTAACTGCCCCAAACCAACAGTAAGCATAAAAATAGCCACCGTTTGCTGTACTTGCTTTTCGCTCACTGAGAATTGCTCTGCGATAGTGGGAAAGGCAGGCAGGTAAATATCAATGCCCATCGGACAAAAAATGACGAGTAACGCTAAGATAAGTAATAAAGTAAAATTGGGTTTAGCGGGCTGTGTATGCATCAGGTCTCCTTTTGTCGGTATTTTAAGTGGCGACTGATGAAAAAGAAAGGGCTTATGGCCGATGTATCAGCCAACTTACCTACTTTTAACCTTATTATGATTATTTTTGTTTAAGTATCACACTTCTTTAAACTGATCCGATGTGTTAATTTGCTTTTTAAGCAAAGACAATGGAAAAATAATAATGAGTAATGAGTCTGCATTAATAAAAACATGGCATAAATTTAAAAAATGGCCATACGGTAACTGGCTTTTCAGCAAAGCCGTGTGTTTCAAGGCACCTTATTTTGGCTCTATGAAACCCACTATTTTAGATTTAAAAGCAGGGCACTGTAGTGCTGTGGTTAAAAACACACGTCGTGTACATAATCACATTGGGACAATTCATGCGATTGCTCAATGTAATTTGGCTGAGCTGTGTGCTGGAGTGATGGTGGATGCGACGGTACCGCATAAAACACACCGCTGGATACCTAAGGGTATGACAGTACAATATTTAGCTAAGGTAGACACAGACGTTACTGCGATTGCTGAAATTGAGTTGCCTCATCAATGGATTGATAAAGAAGATTTAGTGGTGCCGGTAAAGCTTTATAATACCCGAAATGAGTTGGTGTTTACTGCAGATATAACCATGTACATCACAAAGAAGAAGTAATTGCTAAATTATATTTTTATATAAAGTATTAAAAACAATGGTTTAGTTTATTGACTAAACCATTTTTTGTTCAGGTTTAACTTTTTGCAGTAGACGACTTGTTTACAAACGAAAGGCCACTGTCTTCATTATCAACAATGGCTTTTACATCGTTAACCGGTTTTGGTTTATCTTTAGCATGCTCAATGACTTCTTTTTCAAAGCGCTGCTTTAAACTACCTTCAATAATCGCACCGGCTTCTATGCTTAGTGTGTCATGAAAAATATCGCCAAGGACATGGGCATTATTTTCGATCTTCACTTCGCTTGCATTTAAAGAGCCTATGATTTTACCTTTAACAACAACGCTGCTAGCCTCAACAACGCCTTCAACAACACCGGAGGAGCCGATAACTAAATGCTCAGCTTTAATATCACCGTCAATGCGTCCATCGAGTTGCACTTCACCTTGGCTAACTAAAGAGCCCGTAATACGCACATCGTTAGAAATAATTGAGGGAGTATGACTCACTCGCTTGATTGATGAGTCCGTTTTTGCTTGTTTATTTTTACCAAACACGAGAAAGCGCCTTTGTTATTTTTAGTGGATTGACATGCTTGTCGTCTATTAATACTTCATAGTGTAAATGAGTACTTGTACTTCTTCCGGTACTGCCCATTAAACCAATGACATCGTGCTTTGCAACAACTTGGCCTTTTTTAACATTAACTTTGTTTAAGTGACCAAAGCGCGTTACAACGCCATTTTTATGTTCTAATTCAATAAAGTTACCATAACCACCATTGCGGCCAGCTCGACGTACCGTTGCATCGGCAGGGGCAAAAATTTCTGTTTTATGCCAGCCAGCTAAATCAACGCCTTTATGAAATGCGCGTCTTTTATTCATGGGATCTTTTCGAAGCCCAAAGTTGCTCGAAATATAATATTTTGCGGCAGGTAAGGGTAATGTGTTCGGCAAGGCGGTTAAAAAGTTTTCTAGCTGATTTAAAACAAGCAACTTATCGGCAATTGCTAAAAATGTATTGGGTATTTTACTTTCATCAAGTATGTCCAGCGGGCCACCTTGCGCCGTTGTTTGTGCCGCTAATGCGAGGTGCTGTGCGAGTGCATTTTCGAGACCTGTGTCTTGCAATATTTCTAAAATAGCGTCGTGGCGTTGATTAATTTGCGCAGCTAATAAGGTAAAATTAGTATCGTATTGTTCATTTAGTAAAGTATAGCGCTGCTCAAAACTGGTGGCGTTATTGTGGGCCTGTTTGTTTTGTGACTTGTCATCTTCGAGCGGTTCATGGAATTCGCTCTCGCTCTCATTTATAGGGGAGGAGTCAAGCTCACCCTCTAATTTAATGGCGTCTTTGCTAATAGAAGCAGGCAATGATTCAATCATACCTTGTAATAAAGCTTGTTTTTGTTCTAGTTCAGCTAACTGTTCTTGTTGTAATGCATAGCGTTGCTGCTGCTGCTTTACTTTTTGTTGCCACTGCGCTTGCTTATCAAGTTGAGTTTGTTCGATATGAGATATTTGGTGTGTTTGCATATACACACGAATACTAGAGAGACTCATCCACACAATAGCGGTGATAATAATAGCGAGTACAGAAACTTGTAACCATGGTGCCAAAACCACATGCTTTACTTCGCCATTTTGGCGAATAAGCAGCTGGCGAGCTGGGAAGTTTTTATGAAAAAAAGATTTTATGAATACAGACATGTCACATATTTACTGGCTATTAACGGATTCAAGATAGCAATTTCAACTAAAAAAGCCAGAAAAAAATTGTAACTATGGCTTAATTAATAAAAAAGGGCGGCTTATTCGGCCACCCTTTTTTACTAGTTTATTGATTTTAAAATTATTTTGCTGGCAATACCGTACTCTCCACGCAGCCGAAGCCAATACGTGCAAAACCTTCTTTTTCACACCAGCCACGCATTATCACGTTGTCGCCGTCTTCCAAGAAGCTACGCTGTTCGCCGTTGCTTAAGGTGATTTTTTCTTTACCACCACGAGAAAGCTCAAGTAATGAACCTGCTTCTTCATGAGTTGGGCCTGATTGCGTTCCAGAGCCCAGCATGTCGCCTGGCATAAAGTTACAACCGTTTACCGTATGGTGAGTCACCATTTGTGCCACAGTCCAGTATGAATGCTTAAAGCTAGATTTAGACACTTGTGTTGGGTTGTAGCCTTCATCACGCATTTTTTGCGTTTGAATTTTAACATCCATTTGAATATCAAATGCGCCTTGATCACGGTTAGCCGTTGATTCTAAATATTCCAATGGTTGCGGATCATTTTCATCACGCGTCCAGCTTGTTCTAAATGGTGCAAGTGCTTCGGTAGTTACAATCCATGGTGACACGGTTGATGCAAAGTTTTTTGCTAAAAATGGACCAAGCGGTTGGTATTCCCATGCTTGTAAATCACGTGCTGACCAATCGTTGAAAACACAAAAGCCAAACACATGTTTTTCAGCATTTTCAATGGCAATAGCATCACCCAGCTCATTACCCTTACCCAAGTAAATACCCAGTTCAAGCTCGTAATCAAGACGCTTACACGGACCAAATGAAGGTACTTCTGCGTCTGGCGCTTTAGTTTGTCCTTTAGGGCGATGGAACTGCTGACCAGATACGCCAATAGATGACGAACGACCGTGATAACCAATCGGTACCCACTTGTAATTCGGTAGCAGTGGGTTATCAGGGCGGAATAAACTACCTACGGCCGTAGCATGATAAATCGAGGTGTAAAAGTCGGTGTAATCGCCAATGCGACACGGCAGAGCAAATTCAATCTCGCTTTGCGCAATAAGTGCGTGTGTAAGTTGTTCTTGATGCTCAGAACCTTCACGTAATGCTTTCGATAATGCTAAACGTAGGGCTGACCAATATTGCTCACCCAGACCCATAAACTCATTTAGTGTAGGTTTACTTGCTGCAGCAATGGCGACTTGAGCATCGCCACTAAAAATAGCGAGTTCATTTACTTTTGCTAAATCAATAACCTGATCGCCAATGGCAACCGCGCCTCGGAAAGCTTCGTTGCTATTTTTGCGACGTACTTCGGCAAAAGGTAGATTTTGGATAGGGAAGTCACATTGTGCATCATTCGCTGATGCAACCCAGCTAGTTAAATTTATATCATGGGTTTCGTTAATTAAACTCATTACATTTCCTTTGGTTTAGTTGGTCGCGCATATCAATTTATTAAATAAGAACATAGCACCAGCAAGTTTTAAATATCTACTAGTTATATGGTGATGAAAAGCGCGATTTAAACACGCAAAGAGAGATAAGCTCTCTTAGCTACGATTAAACGACAAAAAGCAGCGAAATACGCTGCTTTTTAGAGTCATAATTTTAATTATAAAACGCCGCGGCGTTCTTGATCTCGTTCGATTGATTCGAACAGCGCTTGGAAGTTACCTTCACCAAAGCCACCATCGTCAACACGTTGAATCATCTCAATGAAGATAGGGCCAAATAAGTTTTTAGAGAAAATTTGCAATAAGTAGCAATCTTCGCTTTGGCTATCAACCAGGATTTGATGCTCACGAATCTTTTCTTTGTCTTCTTTAACCCATGGTACACGGTCAAAAATAGTATCGTAGTACTCAGGGATAATATCTAAAGTTGCGATAGTTGATTTATCTAACTTATCAAGTGAGCTCACTAAGTCATCAGTTAAAAAGGCTAAATGCTGTACACCTGGGCCATTGTATTCGCCTAGGTATTCATCAATTTGGTTATTGTCGTTACCTTTACCTTCATTGATTGGAATAGAGAAAGTGCCACAAGGTGATTTTAATGCATAAGAGAGTAAGGCTGTTTTTTGGCCTTTAATATCAAAGTAGCGCACTTCGGTAAAACCAAACACGTCTTTATAAAAGTTAGCCCATGTTTCCATTGTGCCTTTATAAACGTTGTTAGTTAAGTGGTCGATACGTAAGAACCCTTTATCATTAACGACGTTTTGCTCAGCTAAATCTTCAAAGTCGTTTGCGTAGATAGAGCCTTTATCGCCAAACTGTTCAATAAAGTATATTAAGCTGTCGCCAATGCCGTAAATGGCAGGGTACGGTAAGTCTTTATTTGCTGCATCAGTAGCAGGCTTAGCGCCACGCTCAACCGCTGCTTCAAAAGCCGCTTGAGCGTTCTCTACGCGCCAACCCATAGAACAAATTGCTGGGCCATGATTTTTAGCAAATTCAGCTGAAAAACCATCGCGTTCATTATTTAGTAAAAAATGAATATCGTTTTGGTTGTAATAAACAATGTCTTTACCTTTGAATTTTTTTAACTTTGAAAAACCAAAATCGGTAAACACTTTATCCATGTAATCGGCATCGGGTGTTGCGTACTCGGTAAATTCAATACCAACCAAACCTAAAGGGTTATTTACTTCACTCATTATAATTACTCCCGCAATTAAGCACTGCGATTATTAGTTATCGTATTGCCTGCATGATTAACCAGATTAGTGTTTTGGGGAAGAGGGTGTTGTTATTTAGTAAATAGCGCGTGTGTAAATTTTACGAGACGGTTATCAAAGTATGTTGTTTATTTACATACGAGCAGGTGAAAGTAAAAATTAGGTAGCGAGATAAAAGTGCATATTTTCTTGTTAAGTTATTGATTATTAATAGTTTAATTTAATTTATTTATATGTGTTTTTAGTTTTTTTGCGCTAAAAAAAGTGCGGTTTTTGTATTTTATTATTTACACTTTTAATGAGTTTGGTTAGCTGCGATATATATAAAAACAAAGAGTATTGATGGTTTGCTGCTATGAACTCGTTTTGCACAGTGATGAGGTATAAATAATAAACGGCTGAATGTAAAAATTGTGTGGTTTAATCTAGCGGCCATAAAAATACCCCCTGCAGTTAACTACAGGAGGTATTTGATATCATTTATCAAAGCTCATAATTATGCGTGTGATAAATCTAAATTATTGTGTTGGTGCGGTTTGTTCTAAACCTTGTTTTTCCCATATTTTAGCTTTAAAACTCATCAGTACTAAGATGATACCTACACCGATACTAAATAAGGCAATTTGTAGGTAAAGGTTCGGGATTTCTTCAACATTGTTAGGATCAAAGTTACCAGCAAGTAATCCTGAAATAACGTTACCTATAGAGTATGTAAGTACGAATACCCCCATCATTTGACCAGTAAAGCGGCGAGGCGATAACTTACTTACAGCGCTCAATGCAACTGGGCTTAAACAAAGCTCACCCACTGTGTGTAAGAAATACGTAGTAACAAGCCAATAAGGTGCTACTTTTAAGCCTTCAGCGGCATAGTGTGCTGCCATAAACATTACTAAAAAGCCTGAAGCCATAATAACGAGGCCCAACGCACATTTTACGCTGTAAGTAGGCGAGACCATTTTTTTAGATAAATTAATCCAAAAAGCGGCAAAGAATGGTGATAGCGCAATAATGAACAATGAATTTAGAGATTGGAACCAGGTCGTTGGAATTTCAAATGTGCCAACCAGACGGTCTGTGTAGTCACGAGCAAACAGATTTAATGAAGAACCGGCTTGTTCAAAGCCAGACCAAAAACAGGCTGAAGCGACACAGACTAAAAATAGCGCCCACATTCTTTGTTTTTCAGCATCGGTTAGTTTGCCTTTGAAGTATATAAGGCCAAAGTAAACGAAAAAGATAACAGTAAATATAACTGCGGTGTATCCTGCAACAATCGATGGGTTAATGACAATAGCACCCGTCATCGCAGCAGCGGTAACACCGGCGGTCGCGATAACAAATGCAGCAATACCACCCCATGCGCGCGAAGTACCTTTAGGACTTAATGGGTTAGCAGGTAAGGCGCTGTGATCTGGTAAGTTTTTAAGTGTACGCTTGTATTGAATTAAACCAATACCCATACCGACAGCCGCGGCACCAAATGCCCAGTGCCAACCTACGTTTTCCATAAAGTAACCACACACGTAGTAACCAATTAAAGAACCTAAGTTAATACCCATGTAGTAAATAGCGAAACCACCATCACGGCGCTCATCTTCGTCAGTATAAAGCTGACCAACCATGGCACTTATATTAGGTTTAAGTAAACCAGTACCTGTTGCAACAAAGATCAAACCAATGAAAAATGAATATTCATGTGGCACGGCTAAGATAATATGGCCACACATGATAATAATACCGCCATACCATACTGCTTTTTGGCCACCAAACAATCTATCTGCTAACCAACCACCAGGTAAACCTAAAAAGTATACTGAACCTGTGTATAAGCCATAAATTGCAGCAGCAGAAGCAACGGTAAATCCTAGGCCTTCTTGTTGTAAACTTGCTGTCATAAATAATACGAGCATCGCTCGCATACCGTAGTAACTCATTCGTTCCCACATTTCTGTGAAAAACAGGGTTGAAAGTCCTTTAGGGTGACCAAACCAGCCACTGTCAGAATTTGAACTCATATTTACTTCCTAATTCATTATTGTTTTGATGACCTTGTGGTTTTTTATTTAGCTAAATTTTTACTCATAAAAAGTATAATAAATGCTCGATCATCAGTGTTTTTATGCAGCTAAGGTAATGGTTTGCTAAACGCAGCTATACGTTTAGGTAAGCGTCACACCCTTATCCTAGTTACAATTGCGCCTAAGTATACATAGACCTTTGTGCGAGGGGAAGCGTTGAGCGCGCTATCATACATCGGTTATGTAATTGTTAAATACCAGTGTGTGAACCCCTATTTGCTGCAGTAAACACCTAAACTTATCAAAAAATATCTTTAACATCATAGGTAACATTGTCATTGCAAAGTTACCTTTTATATTGTTTGAACACGCCTTAAAAAACAAATAAAAGCTTTGTTTTACGGGTAGTTACAGCTACTAAATTTTTAATAATAGTTAACCTTTACTACTTTAATTTAATAATCACCGCTTAGATTAAACATGAGCGAATATTGGCGTATGGACAGTAATGATTCGCTCATTGCAGTATATAATTTATACAAGGCCAGCTTGACTAAATTGAGTTGCAATAACCCCGACTTTTAGTGAACAGCCAAGCTTGAATTCGTTAAGTGCTTGAAAAAGCCCTCTAGTTAGTAAAAAAACATTTTTTCGTCCAAATTTCTTTACAATAAACTATGCTCGTAAACAGAGTTAGCGTATTATTCACGCCAACTAGTTTTTCCTTACCTGAGGGTGTATGCGTTTAGATATTCACTGTGCAGACCGAGTTGGTATTGCTCAAGAGATTCTTAATATTTTAGTTAGCTACAATGTTGACTTAAAAGGGATTGAAGTCGACTCAGTAAATTGTCGTATGTATGTGAGTTTTCCTGAGATTGAATTTGAACAATTTCAAAAAATCATGCCGTCTATTCGCTTAATCGATGGTGTACATGATGTACGCACAACCGCGTTTTTACCGTCTGAACGTGAGCACAACGAACTTAACACCTTATTAAGAGCACTTCCTGATGGCGTTATATCTATTGATGCTAAAGGGTGGGTGCGCCTGTGTAACGACGCAGCCTGCAAAGATTTACAACTCACAGAAAAAGAAGTCACCGGTGCTAATATTAATAATTTGCTCAAAGGCTTTAACTTTACCCGTTGGTTAGAGGGCAAAGAAGTACTGGGGCAAACCACGCGTGTTGAAGTAGCAGGTGAAGATTTTATTGCTGATATTCTGCCTATTGCGGTCCCTCAAGGCAGCGAAGGCGATGTGTTAGCGGGCGCGGTAATTAATATAAAATCGCAAAGCCGTTTAGGTCAGCAAGTGAGTGCTTTTAGGCGTTATGGCCAAGAAAGCTTCGCGACTATTCATAACTTTAGCACGGCGATGCGCCGTGTGGTTCGCGAAGCGCGAAAAATGGCGCAACTTGAAGCTCCCATTCTTATTACGGGTGAAACGGGGACGGGTAAAGAGTTGCTAGCACGAGCTTGTCACTATGCATCTAACCGCTCAGTAAAACCATTTATTGCTTTATCGTGTGCCTCGTTACCAGATGATGTTGCTGAGTCCGAACTATTCGGTTATGCCGGGTATGAAGAAAACGCAGCGCCTAAACGTGGTGTACTCGAACAAGCGGATGGTGGAACGGTATTTTTAGATGAAGTAGGTGAAATGTCGACGCAGCTACAAACTAAATTGCTACGTTTTTTACAAGACGGTACATTTAGAAAAGTTGGCGACGAAAACGAAGTTAAAGTGAACGTGCGTATTATTGCTGCCACGCAAAAAGATTTACCAGCAATGGTTCAAGAGGGCGTATTTAGAGAAGATTTATACTACCGAATTAATGTATTAACACTGGAAATTGCGCCGCTTAGAGATCGTAAAGCGGATGTTGGGCCACTTGCTGAACACTTTATTCAAAAATATGCGCAGCAAAATGGCCATACAGTCCCCGAGTTATCTGAAGAATGTTTAACGTTTTTACAAGATTACCCATGGCCTGGCAATGTACGCCAATTAGAAAACGCGATTTACCGTGCGGTATCGTTGTTAGAAGACAGTGAACTGCGCGTTGAACATTTACAGTTACCTACGTTTACCCATGATTTAGGCTATTTAGAGTCTGATTTTGAGGGCTCGCTTGATCAAGCGGTTAAGCGTTTTGAAGCCACCTTACTGCGTAAGCTTTATCCTGCATATCCTAGCTCTCGTCAGTTAGCTAAACGCTTGGGACTAAGTCATACTGCTGTGGCTAATAAATTGCGTGATTACGGCATTAACCGCAAAACGGTTAAAGTTTAAAAATAGATACCCAAACATCCTCATTTAGTGATTGATTCCTTGGTTTAAAAACAACCAAAGGAGTCAATCGCTATGATACACTGATAAAAACTCAACTGGTAAGACCTCTACTGTGAACTTATATTTTAGACTGCTGCTGTTATTTTTTAAAATTAAACGTAATCGTGACTATCAATCGTTGTTAGATACGGTTGATATAGACTACAAAGCATTACCAAGTGACTGCGATATTAATTTGCATTTAACCAATTCGCGCTATTTAGCGATGATGGACTTGTCGCGTACCTGGATGACTGAACGGGTTGGTTTGCTTAAGCAAATAATGAAACGTCGTTGGTTCCCTATTGTTAATGCGACAGCCATTACCTACATCCGCGATATTAAGCCAATGCAACGTTTTACCATTAGTACGCGTTTGGTTGGCTGGGATCATAAATACTTTTACATTGAACAAAAGTTTCATTCAGAGCGTGGCTTACATGCCATTGCTTATGTGCGCGGCGTGTTTAAAAGTAAGAAAGGGGTGGTCAGTGTTGAGCATATGCTCGAGGTTGCAGGCTTTGACGGGGTTGCACCCATTTTACCGGCTGAAATAATTCACTGGAAAGAAATGCTTGAGCAAAAAAAAGTAAATAACTTACCTCGCTAAACACAGGCAAAAAAAAGGCCTAACGGCCTTTTTAACACACACATAAACGTTATTAAAACGAGTATTTAAGACCAAACATGGCAACAACAGGGTCAAGTGATACGGTTGATGTTAATGCTTTTGCGCCATTAGCATAAACAGTCGCATCAGTATCAATATCCATGATAGATACCATAGCGTGTAGGCCCCATTTTTCATCAATCTTGTAGTTAGCACCTACTTGAGCAACAAAACCAAATGAATCATCTAGTTTTACTTCTACATCGTTAGTTCCTAACGTTGCTTTAAGTGCTGCAGAAGGCTGTTCGTCAAAGAACGTCGTATAGTTAATTCCCACACCTACAAACGGACGAAGTGCATAGCTGCTATCTAAAAAGTGGTATTGTGCAACCAGTGATGGTGGTAAATGTTTAATATCAGCAATTTTATTACCAGCTAAACCACCAGTACCTTCTACATCATGAGAAAACGGCGTTGCTGCAATAAGCTCTAATACCCATTGGTCGTTAAATGCGTAATCTACAGTAATACCTAACTGAGTATCTGAGTCGCCTTTTAAGCCTAGAGTAGGTGCTTCGTTAATTTTTGAACCATCGTTATCTGGATTAACATTAATTGCGCCAACATTAACACTAAAGTTAGCGTGTGCTGCAGGAGAAAGAGCCAGTAAAGAAGTAAGTATTGCAATGCTTAGTTTAGTTTTCATGTTGTTCTCCGTGAACTACTGTGTGACTATTTGTTGATTGAGGCTATTATTGCTCGAGGTTAAAAATAAAAACCTGTTCTAGATCAAAGTTTCAAAAGCGGATGAGTAAAGAGCCTCTATTTATTGATTTAGATTAAACTTTTACTTAATTAGTGCTTAAAAATTATTGACTGATCACTTAAATACAAGCCGCAAACGAAGTATTCATAATATAATCAGCTAGTTTTGTTAAACTAAGGCTATGTTCACGGTTTAATAAAAGTAAGCGACCTCATGACTCCCTCTGGTCAACTATTTCTTCAAGGCTCCATTGCTAAAGCGCTGTTGAAATTAGGTATTCCTATTATCCTCATTAATATATTGCAGTCGGCTTATCAGCTTACGGATGCATTTTGGGTTGGGCGATTAGGAGCAACCCAAGTCGCTGCAGTGTCTATTAGTACCCCGATCACTTTTTTAGTCATTGCTATAGGCTCTGGGCTTGCAATGGCCGGTGCTATATTATCGGCGCAATACATGGGCGCAGGTCAGCAAGATAAAGTGAACCATGTTGCAGCGCAAACGGTGTTAATGGTTGCATTTACCGCCTTAGTGTTAGGGCTTCTAGGTTATGTACTTTCCCCATACTTTTTAAAACTGCTAGGCGTTGAGCAGGCGGTTTACAGTGATGCACTTAAGTTTATGCATGTGTCCTTTATTGGCGTTATTTTTGTGTTTATTTACGCTATGTTCCAATCGCTAATGCGGGGTATAGGGCAAACTAAAGTACCTTTAATCATAGTTAGCACCACCGTGTTACTTAATTTTATTCTCGATCCGCTATTTATTTTTGGTTATGGCCGTTTTGAAGGGCTTGGCGTTATGGGCGCTGCGCTGGCGACTTTAGTTACACAAAGTTTAGCGGCGCTGGCGGGCATTATTATATTTTTACGCGGTCGCCATGGGATTCAATTACAGCTAAAAAGTTTCTATCCCGATTGGCAATATATGAAACGGGCTTTTTTCTTAGGAGCGCCTGGCTCTATTGAATTATCAACACGTGCTTTTGGCTTGATTATCATGTCATTTTTAGTGGCAAGCTTTGGAACCGTTACCATTGCGGCTTATGGCGTGGGCTCTAATATTTTGCAAATGGTGATGATCCCTGCCATGGGTTTATCAATGGCGGTATCAACCTTGGTGGGGCAAAATATGGGCGCCGGCAATATTAAACGGGCTGAGCAAATAACGAAGCTTGCCAGTATGTGGGGATTAATAGGCCTTTCTTTTGTTGGGGGCATTGCTTACTTGTATGCTGATACGCTGGTGGCATTTTTTATTCCCGAAGATAACAGTGTAATAAATAAAGGCGCGCAGTTTGTTCAAGTGATGTGTTTAAGCTGGGGGGGAATTGGTGTTCAGCTTTGTATTGTTGCTGCTTTTCGTGCCTCTGGGAATATGCTTAATGCCATGATTATCGCGTTATTATCACAATGCGTGGTGCAGTTTCCTGCCGCTTATATTCTTTCTAATCACACTTTGCTTGGCGATCAGGGAATATGGTATTCGTTTGCAATTACGAACATAACCATCGCACTGATAGCGTTCGCTTGGTTTATGCGTGGCGCATGGAAAAAAACCAGATTAACCAAAGAAGATAAACACATTGTGCAGGTGACACGAGAAACATTAATAGAAGAGGGCACACGTTAGCCTGTATTTTCATAATGCGGTCATAAAAAGTCGTTGTAATAAATACACTGCTAAAACGAGGTGTGTTTATTATGACAAAAGCTATCAACAAAAAAGTACCCGCGCCGTACTTAACTATTCCACAGTTAAAAACGCTCAGTCACTTACAAACGCTGATCCGTTTTAAGTCAATTACGCCTAATTCCGCAGGTGGTGTTGAGTGGCTGGCACATCAGCTAACTGATTTAGGTTTTAGCATTGAGCAGTTTAGTGCCCATAATGTCACTAATTTAATTGCTAAAATATCTTTTGGAGCAGGCCCTGTGGTGGCATTTTCTGGTCATATTGATGTGGTCCCTGCTGCGCAAGGTGGCTGGTTAGCTGATCCGTTTGACGGAAAAATAATTAATGATGCGATTTATGGGCGTGGTGCCGCTGATATGAAAGGGGGCATTGCAGCCATGCTCAGTGCAACGCAGTCGCTAATACATAGTGCGCAGCAAAAGCAGGGCTCCTTGTATTGGTTGATCACCTCTGATGAAGAAGGTGAAGCAGAGCATGGCTCAGTGTTGATTGCGAAACGCCTAGCACAACAAGGTGTTGTGCTTGATGGCTGTATTGTTGGTGAGCCAACAAGTCATTTGCAAGTGGGCGACACCATAAAAAATGGCCGACGTGGCGCGCTGTCAGCGCGTTTAACTATTCAAGGAAAAGCAGGACACGTGGCCTATCCTGAAAATACCATCAATGCTGCGCATATCAGCGCTGAAGTAGTGAATAGATTAATCCAAATTGATTGGCTTTTAGATGAGCCAAGCTCAAAAACAAGCTTGCAAGTTACCGGTATTAATATTGATAACGTGCTTGATAATTTAGTGCCTGCTCAATGTGATATTACGTTTAATATTCGCTACAGCCATGGGTATAAAAGTACAGATGTGAAACAGCTGGTACTTACTGCACTGAATGATTTAAACGAATATTTAACGGTGCAATGGGAGCGTCCATGTGAACCTTATTATACAAGCCATAGGGCAGAGCGCTGCTTACTCGCCCAGCTAGAGCAGGCAATATTTAACGTGACCGGAAGCTATCCGGTACTTAGTACCAGCGGCGGGACTTCAGATGGGCGGTTTTTTGCAAGTAAAAACACGCAAGTGATAGAGTGCGGGGTTTTAAATCAGACCATTCATCAAGTTAATGAACATGTACCCATTAGCGACTTGTTACAAATAGAGAAAATATACACCCAACTATTAGTACATATATTTAGCCAATCTAATAATGAGGAGATTAGATAAATATTAAATTGCCTAAGTTTAAGTATTTAAGTTTAAGCGCCCAAGCTTAGGCGCTTAAGTTAATATTTTAACGGCAAAGCTTAGTTTATTGAGGCAGTGTCTTGCGCTCCCAAATAGCGTTTTGCTTTACTCGGTTTTACTTTCTCAAGGTCGACCAATACCAATCCATCAATACAATTATTAAATTGCGGATCAATACTAAAACTTAAAAACGTTACCCCATTTGGCTCACATAGCTCGGTGTATTGTTTAAATAGTGTGGGTACATGGGTGCCCATATTAGCCAGTATGTGTTTAAGTTCTACAAAGTCTTCTTTGATGTTGTTACCCATAAACAAATTAGTGCATTGAATCTGCTGCTCACGGGTATGACGAAAAGCATTGTTAGGCGTTGCGAGTGACTTTTCAGAGCCATAATAGTGCTGATAATAATGTACCAGTAAGGATTTTGCTTGCTCTGGCAGTGCGTTTGACACACTCACGGCACCAAATAAGTAACGATACTGAGGGTAGCGGTTAATAAAGGCACCAATGCCATACCATAAATAGTCGAGGCTTTTTCTTCCCCAGTATTTGGGTTGTACAAAACTACGGCCTAATTCTATGCCTTGCTTGAAGTATGGCGTCATCTCTTGGGTATAATTAAATAAGCTATCGGTATAAAGCCCACGTTGAGAGTGCTGTTCAATCACATCCTGCGCGCAGGCTAATCTGTAAGCGCCAACTAGTTCGAGTGATTGTGCATCCCATAAGACTAAGTGTTGATAATGCATGTCGTATTTGTCTATATCACGGCGATTGCCACTGCCTTCACCTACTGCACGAAAGGCAATTTCCCGTAAGCGGCCAAGTTCACGAAATAACGGTGAGCTGCCTTGGTATTGGTATAAATAAATAACCATGCCATCACTGGTTTTACCTAAATGTTCACAGCTTTCGATGGCTTTTTTTAATTCTTTTTTACACTCTGGTGAGGCAATAGGGGCATGAGTTTTTAGTGGCAGTGTTTTTTTAGTGGTTAAACGGTACAGCTGTTTTCGTATAAGCTCGACCACTTCCTTGTCTTTTAAATCGGGTATTAAATAAGATTCAGGAGCAATGGAGGCGCCTATTTCAAATTCGAGCGATTTTTGGCGCTGTTTAAACATTTCTTTGACTAGTAATAAACTGGCAAGCGGTTTATATAGCATAGAGGCACCGTAAAAAAGCGGGCTGTTTCTGGCTTTTATATGTATGGGTAAAATTGGGCTATTGGCTTTTTTAGCGATACGTAAAAACCCGCTGTTCCATTTACAGTCTTTGATCCCTGTTGGTCGAAGTCGAGAAACTTCACCCGCAGGGAAAATAAGTAATGCTCCTTCATTTTTTAAATGCTGGTGGATATTACTAAGCTCTTGTTTTTTACTTTGCCCCGACAAATTATCAACGGGTAGTAATAATGAATGCATTGCATCAACGGTCATTAGCATTCGGTTAGCCACGACTTTTAAATCGGCACGCACCGTCGATAACACATTAATTAATGCAAGCGCATCTAAGGATCCAATTGGATGATTAGCAATAATGACAATTTTCCCTTCACTGGGAATATTTTCTATTTGTTTTGCTTTGTATCGAGTGTCAAAATCAAGTTCATCAAGTACTTGCTCGACAAATTCTATTCCTTGAAGATGAGGATAAGTTGTTGCAAAGTTTGTAAACTCTTGTTCATGTAATAAGTAGCTAAGGCTCTTTTTTACCAGTTTTTTTATTTTAAATGAGTTAGTTAACTGTGGTAAGTTAGTCGCAATTACTTTATCTACACTGATCATACGCACCTCTTTTTTATACTAGGCTAAAGCCAATATGTTTAGCTTAGAGTGCGGATATGACAATACGCGGTCAGTTGTGTGACTTTTTAAAACCGTTTACATACTATTGAATTGAACCATACCAGTACTATTATTTAGGGTTACTTTTTAAGGAATCATCATGTCAGTTTTGGTGGCTATAACAGGTCGAGACAACACAAAATTAATAGCAAAAATGAAATCACGATTGCCTAGTATTCGAATTGAAGAACTTGATGATTGCCAAAATTTAGAGAGTGTAGAGTTCGTTTTAGCGTGGAATGCGCCTGCATCACTGTGGCCCTCGTTACCAAATTTAAAGGCTGTGTCATCGTTTGGCGCTGGCGTTGATAGCATTGATTTAAGTTTATTACCTGCGGATGTAGAGGTCGTGCGTATTGTTGATAAACAGTTAGCCAACGATATGGCTGAATACGTACTTACCCATGTATTAGCACAAAAGTTGCGATTAAAAGAATATGCAATAAAGCAACAGCAAAGTATATGGAAACCTAAAAGAGCGCATAAACATAATCAAGTAAGCATTTTAGGGTTTGGCGAACTAGGTCAAGCATGTGCACATAGGCTGGTTAATAACGGTTTTAACGTAAATGCTTGGAGCCGAAGCCCTAAAACATCAAACATTGCGACACTCTATCATGGTGATGACGGCTTAACACAGATGCTTGCGCAAACCGATTATTTAGTATGTTTATTACCGCTTACCAGCAGTACCCAAGGCATTATTAATAAACAGTTACTTGAGCAACTGCCTGAACATGCTGTGGTGATTAATGTGGCCAGAGGTGGGCATATAGTAGAAGCTGATTTACTTGATGCACTTAACAATACACGTATACGCGCAGCAACGCTTGATGTGTTTGCCTGTGAACCACTGCCAAGCGAACACCCTTATTGGTTGCATCCAGGTATTACTTTAACACCGCACTGTGCTGCGTTGTCAGATCTGGATAGTGTTATTGAACAAATAGCAGAAAACATTTTGCGTTTAAAAGCGAAACAGCCATTAATAAATTGCATTGATAAGCAGCAAGGTTATTAATTAGCAGTTGTTGGCCTTCAAGGATTAAGATTTGTTTAATTTTTAATAGAAACAGCTTGTTAACATTTGTAATTTTTATTATTGTTAAAAACAGTTCTAACAATAATAAAAAAATAGGATGAATTATGAAACCCAATCAAGGGGGCGCAAAAATTAGCATCGTGGTTGTATCTATCATTATATTAGGAATATCAGCCTGGTTTAATCAAGCCAATGCGGCAGCGCTGCTGATCTGACCCTTATTTTCACAGCAAGATTTAGCTACGCTTGCTGTGTATTTCTCTGTTTTGATGCTTTTTATCATCACTTTTCTTCAATAAAACATACGTCGCACCACTTCCTCCATGCTGCCTAAGTGCAGTATGAAACGCTAAAACGCATGGAATTGTTTGTAACCACTGATTTACGTAACTTTTTAATATCCCTGGCTTGGTTTTATTTTTAATACCTATGCCATGGCGAACGAGTACCATTCTTATATTTCGCTGATGGCAGTCTTGAACAAAGGCTAATAATGATGCGTGTGCATTTTTTAAAAGTTGCCCATGTAAATCAAGCGTCGCATCAAGCTGATATTTCGCTAATCTTACATTTTTAAAAACCGCGCTTTGTACGCCCTCTTTTTTAAAGCTTAATATGGCAAGTGGATCGAGTAATTCAAGTGGTTCATCCAACGGATTGAACTGTTCAGAGACTAAATCTGATTGTGCTGCTTTATTTTTTTCTTGCTGGGCGATGACCGCTTTATGGCTTTTAGGTGGTAAGGTCACAGTGTCATGCGTTATGGGGGTAACATCTTCCATAGAAGATAAGAATAAATCGAAATCTGACAATGGCATGGGCTTATCTCAAATTAGGCAAGGGTCTGTTGACCTTTGCGGATTAAAATTTGTTCAAACTAGGGGCGGTTTAATCGCGGCGCGAGGTTTGTAACCTAGTGGGCTAAGTAAAAACCGAGCAACAAAGAGTAAATCGCCCTTAGGTAGAACCCAAAGGGCAGCGCCTGTTTGGCATTGATGCTGCGTTATCACTTATCTATGGGGAATAACCACACCACATAGGCTCTGCCTTGCCTAAATACCAAACAGACTGCTGAAAATTTAACCTTGAAAGGTCAACAGACCCTATTACGAGATAAATTTTAGCTTAGTTCAAACCCAGACCCAAGATTTTTAACAGTGAGATATAAAAAAGCCCAGAAAAACTGGGCTATAAAATATTCTAAGGGGAAGTAATTAATGCTGAGATACGCTAAATTGCCCAAACGTATAAACTTTGAACAAGTAAAATGTGTTGATCAACACTAAACTCATATTTGAAATAATACTCGACGACATAAGATCTAAGCTAAATGATAGGAATAACAAACCACACGCACTAATCGCAGCAACGCGAAGCAGTGTCAGTTGGTTGATAAAGAATGCACCTAAACCTAGTGCAAGTAGTAATGTATTTAAAAGCCAATCTAGCTCGTTTAGCATGGTCGTTTCAATAGTTCAGTTGTTGAAAAAAGGAGCGCCATTATGTTGATCTTTTGCACAGCTTTCAACCAAGTAATTTTAAATTTTCAGATTAGTTTTTTTAATGCTAAAAGTAGGTAATTAATACCGAAAATAATCCCTCTTCAGCAATAACATGATATTTTTGGCAGCTTTGTGGTTGCTGAAGATCTACACAGAGGTATAGTGTTCTGCGATGCTTATCTAGTCTAGGGTGCAGCGTTGAATCCAGTAGCTTTGGTTTATTGGCAAATAGCCCTGGCCAATAAATACTTTTGCTAACTATGGCTGATTTTTTATAGGTGAGTAAACTAGGCTTTGGCGCTAAAACAAATATAAGTAATAATATCGTGAAAATAAAAAATGCGGTTAGTTTGGCGCCACGTTTTACACTTACTGCGCGCGGGTTTAATTGTGAGCCAAGGTTTGCAGGCTTGTTACTAGGTATTGGTTTAACATAGGCCGCTTTATTTTTTTTGCGACGACTCTTTTTTGTGTTTTTCGACATAAAGCAAATCTGGCCTTTTTGGCTTAGCTCTCTATAATAAAGTAAATATTTGTATTTTAAGCAAATCACCAATTTCGCAGACACGGCTTTTAGCCTATAAGGATTATATATGAATACGCAGCTATCTATTTTAATAGTTGATGATGTTAGCACGGTGCGTAGCTTTCTAAGTCAAACATTGATGCATTTAGGGATAGAGAATGTAAAAGAAGCGTCTACGGCCGCGCAGTGCATAAGTGAATGCCGTGCAGCAAACTTTAACATTATATTTTTAGATATAGAGCTACCTGACGGCGATGGTAAAGAGCTTATTGCGCAGATAAATGAGTTATCACCAGAGACAAACGTGGTGATGGTGTCGGCGCATTCAGGCGTTGAAAATGTGAAGGATGCAATAGATAGAGGGGCAAAAGGATTTGTGGTTAAGCCATTTTCTCCGAAGAAAATTGCGGCGATGCTGAAAAAGTTTTATCCAGAGCTCGATAACGTTTAAAAAGCGTATTTATTTTGGGCAAAAAAAAACCGGCAAAAGCCGGTTTTTTTAATCTTGCAAAAACAAATTATAGCGCTTTAATTTTAGCAGCTAAACGGCTCTTATGACGAGCAGCTTTGTTTTTGTGGATTAGACCCTTAGTTGCGTAACGGTCTAGGATAGGTGTAGCAACAGAAAAAGCTTGCTGTGCAGCTTCTTTATCGCCAGCTTCAATAGCTACGATTACTTTTTTGAAGTAAGTACGCATCATTGAACGACGGCTTGCGTTGTGCTGACGGTTTTTTTCGCTTGTGATAGCGCGTTTTTTTGCAGACTTGATGTTAGCCAAGGTTTGCTCCTAACAATCTTAAATAAAGCTTAAATTAAAGGCCGTGGAATATGCCTGTTTTTATCATGAATGTCAATTTAATTTTAACAATCCAAGAAAAACTGCTCCTTATAACGAACATCAATTTGCCGCTTTAGCAGTTAATGCCGCTATTGTAACAAAGCAAGGGGTTCGAGCCTAGTGCTTTAAAGCGATTTATAAAAAAGACTATGGCATAATTAACTTAATTGCTGATTTTTAATATGGATTTATAGTGTCAAAAGGTTTGTTTCGTTCCGGGATGATTGTAAGTGCAATGACAATGATCTCGCGTATTTTAGGGCTAGTGCGTGATGCTGTTGTTGCTAACTTGTTGGGGGCAGGGACTGCTGCCGATGTGTTTTTATTTGCAAACCGTATTCCTAATTTTTTACGCCGTTTATTTGCTGAAGGGGCTTTTGCACAGGCGTTTGTACCTGTATTAAGTGAAATCAAAGAACAACAAGGCGATGATAAAGTCAGAATATTTGTTGCGCAGGCGGCAGGTACACTCGGCACAATTTTACTACTCGTTACGCTTTTTGGTGTTGTGGCATCCCCCGTTATCGCCGCTTTATTTGGTACTGGTTGGTTTATTGATTGGTGGCAAGGTGGCCCTGACGCAGAAAAGTTTGAGCTTGCCAGTTCACTATTAAAGCTGACCTTTCCTTATTTATTTTTTGTAAGCTTAGTGGCGCTTAGTGGCGCAGTAATGAATGTGTACAACCGTTTTGCAGTTGCCGCATTTACTCCTGTATTACTTAATGTTTCTATTATTGGTTGTGCCATTTTATTGCATGACCAATTTTCTGTTGGTGCATATGCATTAGCAATAGGCGTATTTTTAGGGGGCGTGGTACAGCTATTATTTCAACTGCCGTTTTTATATAAAGCAAAAATGTTGGCGCGGCCGCGATGGGGTTGGCAAGACGAAAATGTTAAAAAAGTGCGTAAATTAATGCTCCCAGCGTTATTTGGTGTATCAATTAGTCAAATTAACTTATTACTCGATACGGTAATAGCTTCATTATTGATGACAGGCTCTATCGCTTGGCTGTATTACTCAGATAGACTGATTGAATTCCCACTTGGTTTATTTGGTATCGGTATTGCGACGGTTATTTTACCTGCGCTATCAAAATTACACAGCAGTAAAAAAAGTAGCGACTTTCAACATACCCTAGATTGGGGAGTGCGATTTGTGATTTTTTTAGGGCTCCCTGCAATGGTAGGCCTGATGATTATAAGCCCGTTGATTATTACTGTGCTGTTTGATCACGGCGCGTTTAAAGAGGCTGGCATTGATCACGTTAAGGCAGTGAGCTTAGGGGTGGTTGCCTACTCGGTGGGATTAGTCAGCTTTATGTTAATTAAAGTGTTGGCGCCTGGGTTTTATTCTCGCCAAGATACGAAAACACCGGTGCGCATTGGTATTGTCACTTTGGTGCTTAACATGGTGTTTAATATTATGCTGGCGCCCTTTATTGGCTATTTAGGCTTAGCACTGGCAACCTCTATGTCGGCTAGTTGTAATGCCTACTTACTGTACCGACAGCTTAAAAAAGAGAATGTTTACCAGTTCTCCAGCATGAGTGGCTACTTCACTTTGAAATGTTTGCTGGCGAGTGTGACGATGGGCGCACTAGTGTGGTTTACCAGTAGACACTATGATTGGCCTAGCTGGCACTTTAGTGAACAAGTTATGTTGTTGGTTGTGTTATTAATTATTGCGGTTGTTAGTTACTTTTTTATGTTGTTTTTGATGGGCGTTAGACTAAATACGATAAAAAGTGTAGCAATTACTGAATCAAATTAAAAAAAAGATTATAATCGGACACTCTGCGACCCAAGGTCGCATTTTATCGCTCGCTGAAAAAGGCATTAGGTGGCATGGAGTTAATTAGAGGTATACACAATATACGCCCACAACACTTTGGTTGTGTGCTAACCATTGGTAATTTTGATGGTGTTCATTTGGGTCATGCTGCCGTATTAAAAGGGCTGTTAGCGGATGCCAAAGAAAATAATTTACCTAGCACTGTAATGTTATTTGAGCCTCAGCCACAAGAGTTTTTTGCAAAAAACAATGCCCCGGCTAGGCTTACTCGACTGCGTGATAAACTTCGTCTATTGAGTAACTTGGGGATTGAGCGCGTTATTTGTATTAGCTTTAATCAAGCGTTTGCAAATATGCATGCAGAGCAGTTTGTGAGCGATATTTTAATTAAAAAGCTGGGCGTTAAAGCATTAACGGTTGGCGATGATTTTAGATTTGGTAGACAGCGCCAAGGAAATTTTAGCCTATTGGCTAATATGGGTACTCAAGCGGGAATGAGTGTTAAAAGCACTGCCAGCTTTAGGCAATTAAATGCTAGAGTAAGCAGTACCTTAATACGAGAAGCGCTTGCTGAGGGTGACTTGGTTAGTGCCAAAGTCATGCTTGGGCATAATTATGCGATATCTGGGCGTGTTATTCACGGCTGGAAAAAAGGCCGAGAACTAGGTTTTAGAACGGCAAATATTGCCCTAAAGCGTCAAGTTTGTCCGGTTAATGGCGTATTTGCGGTTCAAGTAATGATCGCAGGAAAACACGTTTTTGGGGTGGCTAACATTGGAAACAAACCCACATTTAATGGAACTCGTGCCTTATTAGAAGTACACCTTTTTGATTTTGCACAAGATATTTATGGACAATTTATGCATGTGGAGTTGATTGAAAAACTCCGCAACGAGAAAAAATTCGAGACATTAACACAACTGACGGCACAAATAGCAACCGATGTTGCCGCCGCTAAGCAGTGTTTTGGTTTAAATTAGGTAGCCGATAGAGACGGAAAGTAGGATTAATGAGCGACTACAAACATACTTTGAATTTACCGGAAACAATGTTTCCAATGCGTGGCAATTTGGCACAACGTGAACCAAAAATGCTTAAAGC
Source organism: Pseudoalteromonas sp. G5_S1_54_S4 (assembly GCF_054968565.1). Classification (NCBI taxonomy): domain Bacteria; kingdom Pseudomonadati; phylum Pseudomonadota; class Gammaproteobacteria; order Alteromonadales; family Pseudoalteromonadaceae; genus Pseudoalteromonas; species Pseudoalteromonas sp. G5_S1_54_S4. Next base: position 55,517 of record NZ_JBQKUL010000007.1, read on the forward strand.
ATGGTATGAAGACGACCTGTATGGTCAAATTCGCAGCGCAAAGAAAGGTAAAAAAACTTTCATTTTGCATGACGGCCCTCCGTATGCAAACGGCGATATCCATTTAGGCCATTCAGTAAATAAAATATTAAAAGATATTATTGTTAAGTCTAAAACCTTATCAGACTTCGATGCGCCATACGTACCGGGTTGGGACTGTCATGGTTTACCAATTGAGTTAATGGTTGAGAAAAAAGTCGGTAAACCCGGTGTTAAGGTAACTGCTGCAGAATTTCGCGAAAAATGTCGTGCCTATGCTAAAAAGCAAGTGGAAGGCCAAAAAGTAGACTTTAAACGTTTAGGCGTTTTTGGTGATTGGGATAAGCCTTACCTAACCATGAACTTTGACTTTGAAGCCAATGCAATTCGTGTACTAGGTCGCATTATAAAAAATGGCCATCTGCATAAAGGCGCAAAACCTGTGCATTGGTGTACAGATTGTGGCTCTGCATTAGCAGAAGCAGAAGTTGAATACCAAGATAAACAATCGCCAGCTATCGATGTACGTTTTACTTTTGCTGATCAAGACGCAGTAGTAAATGCGTTTAACTTAGCTGATGGTCATCAAGGCACTGGCAGTGTAGGGACTGTTATTTGGACTACGACACCGTGGACTTTGCCAGCTAACCGTGCGGTTGCTGTGCATGCTGATTTAGAATACGCGCTAGTACAAGTAGACGATGAAGGTGCTCAGCAGCGTCTGATTTTAGGTTCTGAGCTTGTTAAAGATGCGATGGATCGTTTTGGCTTTAACCACTTCCATATCCTTGGCTATGTTAAAGGTGCAGCACTTGAAAACTTAAACGTTGCACACCCATTTTATGACTTTAACGTACCGGTTATTGTAGCTGAACACGTAACCACAGATTCTGGTACGGGTGTTGTACATACTGCACCTGGTCATGGTCAAGAAGATTTCGTGGCAGGCCTTGAGTATAATCTTGAAGTAGCTAACCCAGTTGGCGCAAACGGAGTGTACTTACCTGACACTGAATTATTTGCCGGTCAACATGTGTTTAAAGCCAATGCGAGTGTAATTGAGGTATTAAAAGAAAATAATGCCTTAATGCATCATCATGCATTAACTCATAGCTACCCACATTGTTGGCGCCATAAAACGCCTATTATCTTCCGTGCCACACCACAATGGTTTGTTAGCATGGATCAGGCTAACTTACGCAAAGATTCACTGGCTGAAATTAAAAATACTCAATGGTTACCTGAATGGGGCGAAAGCCGTATTGCCAACATGGTTGAAGGCCGCCCTGATTGGTGTATTTCGCGTCAACGTACGTGGGGTGTACCTATTGCATTGTTTGTTGATAAAGACACGGGTGCATTACACCCAAATACTCAAGAGCTGATTGAACAAGCTGCAGTACTTGTCGAAAAATCAGGTATTCAAGCATGGTATGACCTAGAGCCTGCTACTTTGCTAGGTGAAGAAGACGCTAAACAGTACATGAAAGTACAAGACACGCTAGATGTGTGGTTTGACTCAGGTGTGACTCATGCCTGTGTTGTTGATGCGCGTGAAGATTTAGTTGGTCCTGCAGATTTATACCTTGAAGGTTCTGATCAACACCGTGGTTGGTTTATGTCATCAATGATGACTTCAGTGGCAATTAATGGTCATGCACCATACAAGCAAGTGCTTACGCATGGCTTTACGGTTGATGAAAACGGCCGCAAAATGTCTAAGTCATTAGGCAATGTTATTTCGCCACAAAATGTGATGAATAAACTGGGCGCTGATATTTTACGTTTATGGGTAGCATCAACTGATTACACAGCAGAAATGACCGTATCCGATGAAATATTCAAACGTTCGGCAGATCGTTACCGTCGTATTCGTAACACCAGCCGTTACTTACTTGCTAACCTAAGTGGTTTTGATCCAAAAACGGATCAAGTTGCTGTTGATGATATGGTTGAGCTTGATAAGTGGATTGTAGGGCGCGCAGCACAGTTACAAGATGATATTTTAGCGGCTTACGATAGCTACCAAATGCTATTAGTAACGCAAAAGCTAATGAACTTCTGTACCGGTGAGCTTGGTTCGTTCTACTTAGACGTTATAAAAGACCGTCAGTACACGGCAAAAAGCGACAGCCATGCACGTCGTTCTTGTCAAACAGCGCTTTATCATATTGCTGAAGCTATGACTCGCTGGATGGCGCCAATCATGAGCTTTACAGCGCAAGAAATTTGGGAAGCACTTCCAGGTGAGCGCAGTGACTATGTATTTACTTCAACATGGTATGAGGGATTACAAGCACCAACAACGACCAAGTTTAGTAATGAAGACTGGCAAGCTATTTTAAATGTGCGTGACGAAGTGAACCGTCTGTTAGAAGCTGCACGTAAAGAAGATGTGATTGGCGCAACATTACAAGCAACCGTAAACCTGTTTGCCAGCAAAGAGCTTGCAGCAAAACTTGCGGCGTTAGGCGATGAGCTACGTTTTGTGTTGTTAACCTCTGCGGTTAACGTTACCGAGGTAGACAGTCAACCTGCAGATTCACAAACTACTGAAATTGATGGCTTATACATTAGCGTATCAGCAACAGATGCTAAAAAGTGTGAACGTTGTTGGCATTACAGTGAAGATGTAGGTGTTGAGCCTGCTCATCCCGAAATTTGTGGTCGTTGTGTAAGTAACGTTGACGGTGAAGGTGAAAAGCGTCAATTCGCTTAGGAGTTGTTTTTAGTGAGCAAACTAACCCAAAAAAGTGGTTTAGTGTGGCTTTGGTTGAGTCTATTACTGCTTGTAATAGACTTTGCCAGTAAAACACTGGTTGTAAACACCATGGCTTATGGTGAGTCAATTAATTTACTGCCTGTTTTTAGCATCACTTATGTACATAACTACGGTGCAGCCTATAGCTTTTTAAGCGAAGCGGGTGGCTGGCAGCGTTGGTTTTTAAGTGCAATAGCAATCGCGATTAGTTGTTTGTTGGTGTGGTGGTTAAAACGTCTTCCAGCGTCTAATAAAGTATTATGTGGTGCTTACTCGTTAGTTTTAGCCGGTGCTATTGGTAACTTGTACGACCGCATTGCTTATGGTTACGTTATTGATTTTTTACATGTGTTTTACGAAGACTCACATTTTCCCGTATTTAATATTGCAGACTGCGCTATTTGTATTGGTGCTGCATTATTACTATTTGACGCCTTTACCGGCGAAAATCCAAAGGAGCATAAAGCATGAGCCAAGCTGTAATTGGTGAAAACTCAGACGTTATTTTTCATTTTTCTATTAAACTAGAAGATGGCTCTGCCGCTGACTCAACGAAAGTGCATAACAAGCCGGCTAAGCTCACTATGGGTGATGGCAGCTTAACCGCTAATTTTGAAAAATGTTTACTTGGCCTAACGGCCGGTGAGAGCAAAACATTTGAGCTTGAGCCGGAAGATGCCTTTGGTCAACCAAACCCAGATAATATTTATTATGTAGATCGTAGTAAGTTTGGTGTAGAAACGCCGGCTAAAGTAGGTGCTATTATTGCGTTTACTCAACCTGATGGCACCGAGCTTCCGGGTTTGGTGCGTGAAGTGCAAGGCGAGTCAGTTACTATCGATTTTAATCACCCATTAGCGGGCCAGCGCTTAACGTTTGAAGTTGATATTATTGAGGTGCAAGGTTAATGGAAATATTATTAGCTAATCCACGAGGCTTTTGCGCCGGTGTTGACCGCGCAATTAGCATTGTTGAGCGCGCTTTAGATATTTTTGAAAAACCAATCTATGTGCGCCATGAAGTGGTACACAATCGTTATGTGGTTGATGGCTTAAAAAATCGCGGCGCTGTGTTTGTTGAAGAGCTTGATCAGGTACCGGATGACAGTATTGTTATATTTAGTGCTCATGGTGTATCACAGGCTGTACGCAGTGAAGCAAAACGCCGTGAGCTTAAAGTATTTGATGCAACCTGCCCGTTAGTGACTAAAGTGCATATGGAAGTTACCCGTGCCAGCAGAAAAGGCATTGAATGCATTTTAATTGGTCACCATGGACACCCCGAGGTTGAGGGCACTATGGGTCAATACGACAATCAACAAGGTGGCATTTACCTAGTTGAAACCGTTGATGACGTGTTAAAGCTTGATGTTAAGAATGCAGATAACCTTTTTTATTGCAGCCAAACAACCTTGTCGGTAGATGATACTGCGGATGTGATTGATGCTTTACGCAGCAAGTTTCCTGCTATTGATGGTCCGCGTAAAGATGATATTTGTTATGCAACTCAAAACCGTCAAGATGCAGTACGTGACTTAGCAGACAAAGTCGATGTGCTATTGGTTGTAGGCGCTAAAAATAGCTCTAACTCCAATCGTTTACGAGAACTAGCTGATAAAATGGGTACGCGTGCGTACTTAATTGACGATGCCAGCAATGTTGAAGCGTCATGGTTTGATGGTATCAATAGTGTGGGGGTTACCGCAGGCGCCTCAGCACCTGAAGTGCTAGTGCAGCAAGTGATTACCCGCTTAAAAGAGCTCGGTGGTAACCAAGTAACAGAAAATCCTGGTGAAGAAGAAAACATTGTTTTTGCTGTACCAGTAGAGCTGCGTTAATTTAGAGATAAATCATAAAAGGAGGGTCGAATGGGTAAGCAACTGTCACCAGATGCGTTACTTTTTTCGGCCCTTTTTAATGAGCGTGGTGTGCTTGCATCCCTCGTAGTAACACAGGTTGTGGCTATTATATTAGCTTTTGCTCCTAATGCTGGCGATGACATATGGCTGCATTTGGGGGCGATCAGTTTGTTTCTCCATGTAACTGTGCTGGTCAGTACCTCTTTTTTATATCTTTGTCGTCGATTACTCGCAAAACAGACTCAGTTTATTCAGATCAGTTTTTTTATTGCTTCATATAGTCTCAGTACTGCTGTATTTAGTCTGGTGTTTTCTCATATTGCTTTTGATATTGAAAACGAAAAACAACTGACGTTTTTTGTGCTGCGTAATTGCATTATTGTATTTTTGCTTACCTTACTGTTTGTACAATTTTTGCTTATTCATTTTGAAAAAGAGCAGCAAACCAAAGCACTTTCTCGTGCAGAACTTGATGCTTTGCAGGCACGGATCCGACCCCACTTTTTATATAATAGCTTGAATACGGCGGCAGAATTAACGCATCATGACGTTGAGGCTGCAGAGCATGCAATTTTAGCACTAGCAGCGCTGTCTCAAGCTGCAATGCGTTCAGGTCAAAGTGTATTACTCAGTGATGAAATAACATTAACTAAACAGTATATTGCGCTTGAATCATGGCGCTTTGCAGAGCGCTTAAAGGTTGAGTGGTTATTACCAGAACATCTCCCTGCGCTCTATATTCCATATCTAACATTACAACCTTTGGTAGAGAACGCAGTATGTCATGGCATTGAGCCAAGCCAAAGTGGTGCTACTATAAGTATTGAACTGCATGTGACAACACATTATTTAACCTTAATTGTAACTAATCCTGTACCTACTGAAACTGAAAATACTAGAGAGCATAACGGTATGGCTCTTGATAATATTCGTTCTCGTTTAAGTATTTATTATAAAGGTCGGGCGCAACTGACAATAACCAACAAAGATAATCAATTTAGAGTCAAAGTAGTCATCCCAAAACAAGCAGAGAATACGTTATGAATGTACTGATTGTAGATGATGAACCCTTAGCAAGGGCACGATTGAAGCGTTTACTCGCTGAGAACCATACATCCATTCATGTGCAAGGAGAGGCTAGTAATGGCAATGACGCTTTAACACAAATGAAAAAGCAGCAGCCTGATTTAGTGTTTTTAGATATTGATATGCCAGGCTTAAATGGCATCGAAGTGGCCAATCAACTCAATGATCTAGCGGTACCTCCGGCGATTATTTTTATAACCGCTCATCCTGAGCATGCACTTGATGCGATGCAGTTAAATGCAGCCGGATATTTGGTAAAACCTATATCAGAAAAAAGTTTGCAACATGCATTACAACAGCTAGGACGTTTAAACAGAGTACACCTGCAACAGCAACAAACAGAAAAAGTAACGTATCAATTGGCAGGCACCGTAAGAAGCATAAAAATAGAAAATATTTTCTATTTTTATGCACAGGAAAAGTACACAAAAGTCGTATTCGATGGTGGGGAGGCTTTAATTGAAGACAGTTTAAAGCAACTTGAAATGCAATATCCTCGTCACTTATTGCGAATTCATCGAAATACCTTAGTGAATAAAAATAAAATTTTGGCACTCCATACACTTAAAAACCATCAACATGTTATTGAACTCAAAGGGTGTTCACCTTTTTTAGCTGTTAGTCGTCGAGCGCTCAAAAGCGTAAAAAGCGTACTTTAGCACACCGACCTATTAACCGCTTATCAACATAATTAACCGTTGGTCGTGGTCCTAGTTGAATCTATTTTTTTATTGCATACACTTAGTATCAGATAATTATTATTTGGTTTTACTATGTCTTTGAGCACGTTTAAATTGCAAAAAGGTTTTACCCTTATTGAAGTCCTGATTGCGTTTATTATTCTTAGCTTTGGTTTATTGGGGGCTGTAGCCCTGCAAGCAAAAGCAAAACAAGCAAGCTTTGATTCAATGCAACGTGCTGCTGCTGTTGCATTAGGTAACGATATTATTCAACGTATACGTGTTAATGATACCTCAGCGCTTGTAACTCAGTATAAAGGCAACTTTACGAGTGAAACAACTTTAAATTCATCCAATACTTGCTTTACAGATTCGTGTAGCAGTGCGCAAATCGCTGTATTAGACATAGAGCAGTGGAAGCGTGCTATTCGTGCCCGCGAAAATACGGGATCACTTGATGGTGCCACCGTGTGTGTTAATCCCGAAGCGGTAGCAGGCTCTGGCGGTAAAGCGTTTAACATTGAAGTAATTGTATCATGGCAGGGTAGGCAAGAATTCACTGCAAATGAAAATACAGCAAATATTGATTGCGGAACAGCTGATAAAAAACGCCGTGTAGTAGTACTTACCAGCTATGTTTATGTTAGGAGCTAAAATGAGGCAAGCAGGTTTTACACTCATTGAAATGATGATCTCTTTGTTCATCGGCGGGCTAATTTTAGGTGGCGTCATGTTTACTTATATTGGTATGAAAACAACCACCAAAAGCACCATGGCAATAGGTGAACTGCAAGAGTCAGGGCGTTTAGCGATTAATATTATGCAACGCGATATAGAACAAGTAGGCTTTTGGGGCACATTTTATGGCAATTCATTTACTGCAATAAACACCTCATCATTAGCAAGTCCAACAGGTGATTGCTTTGAAGGTCTCAACAATGGCAGTTTTCCTGATTTAACCAGCAGTAGTAACTTTAAAACCCTTTATGCAAAAACAGCGGCAAGTCCAAGTGAACTTAATTGTGTTAATAACCCTGTATCGGGCACTGATATTTTACAAATTAAGTTTGTGCAAGGGCACCAATTAGATGTAACTAACGCGGTTAACGAAACAGCTAATAATGATTATTATTTTGTGGCCGAACAAGAACTTGCTCGTTTTGTCAAAGATCAGGTTGATGCCAACACACTTAATGTCAATGCCACTGTGTGGCCTTACAGCCACCATGTTTATTATATTAGCGAACAAACTTATACCGTAAATAATAAAAAACTAACAGTGCCCGCATTGATGCGAAAACGCCTAACTGGCAACGGTATGACCACCGAAACAATCATGGAAGGGGTTGAAAATATGCGTTTTATTTTTGGTCTCGATACTAATGGTAATGGCAAGGTCGATTCGTATCGCAGCATAAACAAAATGACTGCAGCTGAGTGGGGCAATCAACAAGGTATTTTAACCGTGCAGCTATTTTTATTAGTAAGAACATTGCAACCCGATCCAAGCATAAATAGCAAAAAGCAAATATATACACTCGGTGAAGATGAAAACGCGCGTAAGCTTGAAGTTACTGATAACTATAGGCGTACTGTATTTACTACCACTATTCGTTTAAATAATGTAGGGGCAAATTTATGGCGTATGTAACACACACACCTACACAGCATAAGCAAAAGGGAGTAGTGCTTATTACTGCTCTAATTATGGTAATAGCAGTAACCGGTATTGCCGTTACATTAATGAGTAGCAGTACCATCGACATTAAAATTACCAATGCAGCACAAGAGCGGGAAGTGGCAGAAAACATGCTAGTCGGCGAGGTTCAACGAGTGATAGCACAAGAGGCTAATAAAGGCGGCGCTAGCCAGTTTTTCTTAACTAAGAACGAGATCCCTGAGCAATGGAAAACGATAGCTACTCATGATGGTATGCAAAGTGCCATGACCAATTTAAATAAGGGAGTAATGGAGCTTAACTGCCCGCGTAGATACAACCCTACAGAGGGGGTCGTTTGCAACATGATGCAAGTCACCACTACTATTGAATATGGCTCTAAGAGCAAGCACCAGCTAACAGTTGTAACGGGTATAGCGCAAGAAATGGCCGATAAAGGTAAGGGGATTTAACATGAAACTAGCAGCAAGTATTATATTTACTTATTTTATGTGCCTTTTTTTTACAGCGCCGAGCAAAGCTGAAGACATAGAGCTGTATGTAAATAAAGATGTCAATGTAGATGAAAAACCTCGGGTATTGTTTATTTTTGATACGTCAGGAAGTATGGATGAGGAAGTTACATCAGCAGGCACAAGCGAGCGTTGTTTTATAAAAAGGAGGGGGTTTCTTTGGTTTCCTCCTTATTATGAACAACTACCAAGCTGTTATGAAAGTAAAGATAGCTACAACGAATATAATGAACAATGTTATATAAATATTGGTAACAGAAACTATCAACCAAGTTGTGTTGATGAAGTTGAAAGTGGAACAAGGCTTGAGGTTGCAAAAAGAGCTGTAAAAGGTTTAATAAAGGACAATAATGATATTGACTTTGGTTTAATGCGTTTTAATTATAACGCAGGTAACGAACCTGGTGGTGGTTATGTGCTTGCTAGAGTTGGCACAGGCGAAGATACGTTGGTTGATAGAATTAATGAATTACCTGCTTATGGCTCAACGCCCTTAACAGAAACATTATGGGAAGCGTATTTATACATTTCAGGGCAAAACCTTAAGTTTGCAAAAAATGTTGATGATAGAGACACAAGTGCAGAAAATAGCCAAAAGTATGAGTCGCCTTTTAGAAAAAACAACGAAAATTCGCTGCGCTGTGATAACTCCATCAATATTATTTTAATGACCGACGGCGAACCTCAGAATGATGATGAAGCAGATAATAGTATAAAGAGTACCTATAATAACGTTTTTAAAAGTAATGCGGGATCTTTTGGGAGTTATAGTAGTTATTTAGTAGCGCTAGCCAAAATTTTACATGGCAACGATAATACTGATGTTGATTTATATCCTCAAACTACTGAAACTATTGATACTGCCAGGTTATTTACTATTGGCTTTGGTGGAGGGATGGATGAAGATGCACTTGAACTATTGGAGGAGGCAGCTAAAGTTGGCGGTGGCGATTATTTTGAAGCAGATACAGCCGCTACTCTTACCTCCGCACTTAAAAATACCATTACCTTAATACGAGAAGAAAACAGCACTTTTACATCGCCTTCTTTTGCGAGCAACAATGTGGATCAAACTCGCAGTAAGGATGCGGTCTATCTCGCCATGTTTTATCCTGAAGTGGGCACTCGGTGGCGCGGTAATTTAAAAAAAATAAAAGTGATGGGAAATAAACTCATAGACTCTACATCAACGCTTGCATTAAATAGTGACGGATTAATTAAAAAAGACGCTAAAACATTTTGGACGAAGGGCAATTTAGCTGATGGCAACTCCGTTGAAAGCGGTGGAGTTAATGCGATGCTGACAAGTTTAGATCCGGGTAAGCGTAAATTAATTTCAGATATTGGGGTATTTAATATATCTAACCTTGTGAAAGTTTATGGTGACAAAGAAAAAGCTGCTGGTGTTTTTAATGTTTCTGAAAGCGTTTTTGATTCAACAATAAACTGGGCACGTGGTGTTGATGTTGATAATGAGAATAGTACAAGCACCCAGCGAGCTGACATTTTTGGCGACCCTTTACATTCAAAACCTGTGGCGATTGATTATGGCAATAATGATGTTCGCATACTTATTGGTACAAACGCAGGCTTTTTACACATGTTTAAAGATGATGATAGTAAGAATGAAGTAACTGAAAGCTGGGCATTCATACCTTCAGCGTTATTTAATATTATTAAGCCGCTTAGAGCCAAAGAGGCCGGAAAAAAATATGGCATGGATGGCCCTATTAGCGTGTACTCTAAAAATGAAAGTTTAGATGAAGATGGTATTAATGATGGCATTGTTAATGCTGGTAAAGGTGATACTGTATGGGCGTTTGCAGGCATGCGACGTGGCGGTAGAAATTATTATGGGTTAGATATTACTAAGCCTGACTCACCTTCTTTAATGTGGAGTATTAAAGGCGGGGTAGATTCAGGTTTTGAAGAGCTTGGTCAGTCTTGGTCGAAACCACAAGTTGCGTTTATAAAAGCCTTTGGTGATAAGCCCGTTTTGATTTTTGGTGGAGGCTACGACACCATTAAAGATAAAGACAAAGGGAATAAACGCGATGCAGACTCAATGGGTCGAGATGTGTTTATTGTTGATGCTAAAACCGGTAAAAAGCTTTGGTCATTACGCAGTAACAATAGCTTTACTGGTAAACACAGTATTGCCGCAGACGTTACATTACTTGACTCTAATTACGATGGCTATATTGATAGAATTTACGCAGCAGATACTGGTGGCGACATTTGGCGTGTTGATATGCCAAGTAGTCAAACAAATGAATTTAGTCACTTTAAACTTGCATCGCTTGCTGATGGTAAAGACAGGCGCTTTTTTTATAAACCAGCCATAGCGCGAACTATATTAAGTAAAGTGACTCAAAAAGAGGGTGTTACTTCACGTGTTGAAACTCCTTACGACGCCATCGTTATTGGCAGTGGTAATCGCACTAACCCTATAAACTCAACCACAGCCGATGAGCTTTTTATGATAAGAGATGAAAATACGCTCACAAAATCATTTAAAAGTAACGCTCCTGAAACTATTTTATTTACAGATTTAATGTCGATGAATGAAGATAAGTTTGGTAATGCATTAAGTAATGTTAGTGAGTTTATAAATCTAGAAGTTGAACTGACAAATACATTTAAAGGCTGGCATTATACGTTATCGCCCGGCGAAAAATCGCTTGCTGCGGCAACCGTGGTAGGAGGCGTTGCGTATTTTACTTCATTTAGTCCTGCATCGGATACTGGACTAAACCAATGTTCGTTAACCGGTGGCGGTGGCTCTTTATATGCATTTCATTTGCATTACGGCACTAAAGTATATGATGAGTTAAAATTTGCCACCAGTTATGAAGTCCCTGATACGCCGCAACTTTATTTTGGTGCCTCCTGTGTTGACGGTAATTCAGACGGTAAATGCGACGATGACACAACGGTTGACGTACAAAGCCAATTTTATTTAATTGGCCCAGGCATAAAAGGCAAAAATGCAGAGAATCCGCTTAGACCAATCGAAATTATTGGGCCTAATTTAAAAATAGTAGATGGTAAAATTCAGCTAGTTAACGATACTCAGCCTATTGGGTTTGGCTTTAAAACCCAGCAAATGTATATTTACAAACGTGAAGAAAACGATGAAGTGAATAATTAGGAGTCATTAAATGGTTGCCAAGCACACAGGGTTTACTTTAATTGAGCTGATGATAGCCGTGGCAATTGTGGGTATTTTAGCCGCTATTGCCGTGCCTAATTACAGTGAATATGTAAAACGCGCATCACGTGCAGAAGCCGCTTCTGCACTTTTAGATGCTGCAAACAAGCAGGAGCAGTACTTTGTAGATAACCGAGTCTATTCAACTTCGTTTAGTGACTTAGGTATTCAAAGTAAAACTGAAAACGGGCATTTTGAGTTAGCAATAAATGTGGTTAATAGTAATGAATTTACAATTACAGCGAAGCCCATCGCTGGAGCTGTAAAGGGGGATACTGATTGTACTGAATTGTCTATTAATGACTTAGGCATAAAAGGGGCTAAAGGCAGCAAAGGTAAATCAGACATAACTTATTGTTGGGGTAGATAATGCTAGTTAACCTGAACTCTGATTTATACACCTATTTCAAGTAGCTATTTTAGCGCTAATTGCGTTGAATCTACTTGCAATGGGCTTGCTACTTACGTGAAGCCCGGTTTTTTTCACTGTACCCCCTAACTAGAATTCAGGTTAGTTATTTTTGCATCTATTTGTGGACTTTATCCTTATGCGACCTGTTTGACTTATAGATAAAGCAAGCCCTTCAAGGTTTGCTTTTTCACTATTAGGGCAATAGACAAAAGTACCGTTTTGAAAGCCGTTTAAAGAGCCGTCGGGTCTAAAAGTGATGGCATCCCGAGGATACTCTAAGCTATCAGAGGGATGGGTATGTTCAAAGGTACTAATAAGGCGCTCGTCATCATCCAAAGAGGTTGACTTGTCGTTATCAATAAAAAGTGACACCTGATTGTCCCAATCATCTTCTAAACACTCATTATTTTTCAAGGCACATAGAGTGACGTAGCTATTATTTTCTATTGCATAAAGACGTGCATAATTAATGTTTCTGTGTAATAGATTAATCTGGTTATCTGCGCGATTGAGCGCCAAGAAATCAGGAAAAAACCATAAAGAGAGTTGGCTTAGTATCGCTATAACTGAAATGGTTACTAGTAATTCTAATAATGTAACGCCACCATTTTTGTGAGCACTTATAATTAACTTCATCCCTGAAGCCTTTCATTGAACAGTCCATTATATTAGTTTAGTAAACAATCAAAAAAACGACAAAGTATGAAATGGCTTTTAACCACAGCTCTCTGTGGTATCCCCTAAATAAAAAGCGGTGCCTGATTGCGTTAATGTTAACGCTTTTTGGTTTTTGTTGTCGCCGTTAGGACAAAATATGAAGTTCCCAGGATTTGTAGTTATACGTCCGCTGGTATTAAATCGTATACGGGTATCTGTAAATGAAACGCGATCATTAGGACTAATTTCCTCCATGACTCTGATCAAGCTATCTGTTTCATTATTATATTGGCCATTATTATTAGCATCAATAAAGGTAATAATTATTTGATCAACATCCCATTTACTTGAGCAAGTTAGGGTTTTATCATTACTTTTTACTTTTGTACCTGGAGCAGCGCACACAATTACGATCTCATCGGTACTAGCCGCTTGTGAACGTGCAAAACTAATATTGCGTTTAAGTTCTAATAAAAAATTTTCACCTCGGTTTTCTTCCAGCATATCGCTACTGTTCCACAACGCAATAGTGGCTATAATGCCAACAATGGCCACGGTGACCATTAACTCTAATAGGGTAAATCCACGGTGCTTAGTTTTCATATAAATCTCATTAACTCGGTGATGTTTTAGTATAGTTATTTTTATTAAAATAATCATACCATGATTATTTTTCACCGGTGCTATTCAATCTCTTTGTTTGCTATGAACCTCATGATTGTCTAAAATCGAGGCAACTGAAGCTTTCAAAAGTAATTACTATGAAAAAAATAGAAGCAATCATTAAACCGTTTAAGCTCGATGATGTGCGTGAAGCATTATCTGATGTAGGCATTACGGGTATGACAGTAAGTGAAGTAAAAGGGTTTGGACGTCAAAAAGGCCACACAGAGCTATACCGTGGTGCTGAGTACATGGTTGACTTTTTACCTAAAGTAAAACTAGATATTGTGCTCGGTGATGAAGACGTAGAACGTGCTATTGATGTTATTGTTAAAACAGCACAAACTGGCAAAATTGGTGATGGTAAAATATTTGTCACTGACGTAGAACGTGTTGTGCGAATTCGTACTGCAGAAGAGGATGAAGAGGCTATATAGTCGAATAAACCTCGTAAAAAAAAGGCGCTAATTTTATAACTAGCGCCTTTTTCGTGTTATTTATTTCTGCTATTAAATTTACGCGTTTGCTCTGCATGCTGACTTAGTTCAGTCAAGCCAAGCTTCTCGTAACTTTTTTCCATCATGGCGAGTGCCGCATCAAGATAACTACTTTGTGAGTAGTGCTCTACCACATATTTACCGCGATTTGCGGCTGCTAAATAGGCTTCACGTTCGTAATAGTAAGTTGCCACTTTTAGCTCATAACGTGCCATGCGGTTTAATAACCAAACTAAACGACGTTTTGCTTCTGGCGCATAATCACTTTCTGGAAAACGTTTAACCAAAGTTGATAAGTCGGTATAAGCAACACGGGTGCGTTTGGCATCTCTGTCTGCTCTATCTACACCAAAGTATTCTTGGAAAGCATTTTTATCCGCCTTAATATTAACCAAGCCACGCATGTAGTACATGTAATCTAAATCTTTGTGGTTTGGGTTTAAGCGAATAAAACGGTCGATTGTAGCAAGCGCTTGCTCTGTATTACCTGATTGGTAGTGTGCATACACTAAACCCATTTGGACTTGTTTTGAAAACGGACCAAACGGATAGCGAGAGTCAATTGCCGTTAATAATTCAATTGCACGAGCGTATAAACCAGAATCAAGCGTTTGTTTTGCATCTTCGTATAGTGCTTGTGCCGATCTGTTGGGTACGCGTTGAATATCTTCTTGGTCAGGTGCAGACGAGCAGGCCCCTAAACTAAGCACTGAAACTGAAAAAACAATGGCGAATGCACGTTTCCCTATTTTATTTATCATTTTATTTGTTACCTTCGATGTCTTCGGCTAGGCCAAGTGGGTAAAACCGAGTAAACTATGCGTATTATGTTATGCTTTTATTAAAAGCGATTCTAACCCAGTCAAGCAAAGCTTGCACTGGTAAATTGGGTAAAGTTACTAATGTCAGAGCAAATATCTCTCCAAGCCGAGGTCCCAACAGACTTAGGTGGTAAACGTCTAGACCAAGTATTAGCACAATTGTTCCCTGATTATTCACGATCACGGATAAAAACGTGGATTTTAGATGATAAAATCACCGTTGATGGTGAAATTTTCAACACCCCGCGTGAAAAACTACTCGGTGGTGAAGTTGTAGCTGTTGAAACAACAATAGAAGCACCTCGTGAATACGAAGCACAAGATATCAAATTAAACATCGTTTATGAAGACGATGATATTTTAGTGATCAACAAACCAATGGGATTAGTGGTTCATCCTGGCGCAGGTAACCCTGATGGTACGGTGTTAAATGCTTTATTACACTACTATCCAGAAATTATTAACGTACCACGAGCGGGTATTGTGCATCGTTTAGACAAAGACACAACAGGTTTAATGGTTGTTGCTAAAACGATTCAGGCACAAACACATTTAGTTAAAGCACTGCAAAAGCGCGAAAACTTCACACGTGAATATGAAGCGTTATGTAATGGCACTATGACCGCCGGTGGTATGGTTGAAAAACCAATTGGTCGTCATGCTACACAGCGTACGCATATGGCAGTTCATGAAATGGGTAAACCAGCTATTACGCATTACCGTGTTGCCGAAAAATTCCGCGCCCATACTCGTTTGCGTTTACGTCTTGAAACAGGGCGTACACACCAAATTCGTGTGCATATGGCGTACTTAAACCACCCATTAATTGGCGATCAATCTTATGGCGGTCGTCCTCGTCCACCAAAAGGGGCAACGCCGGAGTTATTTGAGTTACTGCGTAGCTTTAAGCGCCAAGCGCTTCACGCCGTAAAATTAAGTCTTGCGCATCCAATCACCGGTGAAATGATGACCTGGCAAGCGCCTATCCCTGATGATATGGTCCAAATGACTCAAGCACTGCGTGAAGACACAAAAGCAAACCCTGATATAGCGAGTTAACAATGTTTGGCTTATCAGCTACATGGCAATCTCTTCATGGTGTAGATACATTGAGTACTACACGTGAAGGGGGCGTATCTCAGCCTCCATTCGATAGTTTGAATTTAGGGTTGCATGTAGGTGATAACAGCCAAGATGTATTAAATAACAGAGCACGTGTAAATGCTCATTTGCCTAAACCGGCAATTTGGTTAAATCAGGTTCATAGCGCTGATGTAATTACAGTGGATGAGCGATTTGACCCCAACCAAACACTCACAGCCGATGCGCTATATACGCAATTACGCAATCAACCTTTAGCCATAATGACTGCTGATTGTTTACCTATTTTACTCTCATCGAGTGACGGGCAAGAAGTGGCCGCAATTCATGCTGGTTGGCGAGGGTTAGAGCAAGGGGTGATCAACAATACGCTGGCATGTTTTAAAAACGCCCCGTCGAATATACATGCTTGGTTAGGTCCTGCAATAGGGGCTAATCAATTTCAAGTAGGCCTAGAGGTAGTCGAGTTATTTACAGCAAATAACCCCCTAATGCACAGCGCGTTCAAAGCTCAAAATAATGAAAAGTATTTAGCTGATATCTATCTAATAGCAACTATTTTACTTAATCAACAGGGCGTTATAAACATTAGCGGGGGTGAGCATTGCACGGTTTCTCAAGCTAACTTGTTTTTTTCTTATCGGCGCGATGGCCAAACCGGTCGTATGGCAAGTTTGATCTGGCGCAAGTAAATAATCATTAGGTGATTATTTTTCCCACAATACCTTGAACAAACCCGCTAACATACCCATCTATTAAGTAATTCGTTTTTTTATAGGTAAACCCCCATGCGTTTAGATAGATTTACAAGTAAATTTCAGTCTGCGCTTTCAGATGCGCAATCATTAGCGCTAGGTCGCGATCATCAATTTATTGAACCTGTGCATCTAATGTACGCTTTGTTAAAACAAAGTGGCTCAAGTGTACGTGCACTATTTGCACAAATGAGCATCAGCGTTGATGAACTCAACACTAAATTATCACAAGAGATAGAAAAGTTATTTAAAGTGGAAGGTGTTGGTGGCGATGTACAGTTGTCAAATAACATGGTTTCACTGATAAACCTATGTGATAAATACGCCCAAAAGCGTAAAGATAAATACATTTCAAGTGAGTTGTTTGTATTAGTTGCGTGTGAAGATAAAGGCCCGCTTGGCAGTGTTTTTAAAGCACTTAACATTACTGCGAGTAAGGTTGAAACGGCAATTGAAGCGATTCGTGGTGGCCAAAAAGTTGACGATCCTAATGCGGAAGAAACACGTCAAGCACTTGAAAAGTACACCATCGATTTAACTGAGCGTGCAGAGCAAGGTAAGCTTGACCCTGTAATCGGTCGTGATGATGAAATTCGCCGCACTATTCAAGTATTACAACGCCGTACCAAAAATAACCCTGTGTTAATTGGTGAGCCAGGGGTGGGTAAAACAGCTATAGCTGAAGGGCTTGCACAGCGTATTATTAATGGTGAAGTGCCTGAGGGCTTAAAAAACAAGCGCGTATTATCACTTGATTTAGGCGCATTAGTTGCTGGTGCAAAATACCGAGGTGAATTTGAAGAGCGTTTAAAATCAGTACTTAATGAGTTGGCTAAAGAAGAAGGCCAAGTTATTTTATTTATTGATGAAATTCATACCATTGTTGGTGCTGGTAAAAGTGATGGCGCTATGGATGCGGGTAACATGTTAAAACCTGCCTTAGCACGCGGTGAACTCCATTGCGTAGGCGCAACCACTTTAGATGAATACCGTAAGTACATTGAAAAAGATGCTGCGCTTGAGCGCCGTTTCCAAAAGGTATTAATAGAAGAGCCTTCAGTAGAAGACACCATTGCTATTCTGCGTGGCTTGAAAGAGCGTTACGAATTACACCATTCAGTGGAGATCACCGACCCTGCAATCGTTGCCGCAGCGCAGTTATCGCATCGTTATATTAGTGATCGCCAATTACCCGATAAAGCAATCGATTTAATTGACGAAGCGGGCTCTTCTATTCGCTTGCAAATTGATTCAAAGCCAGAAGCTTTAGATAAATTAGAGCGCCGCATTATCCAATTAAAAATTGAAGATAACGCACTGGCCAAAGAGAAAGATGAAGCAAGTCAAAAGCGCCGTACAGAAATGGTCGAGCTGATCACTGAGCTTGAAGGGCAATACCGTGAACTAGATGAAGTATGGAATGCAGAAAAAGCGTCTTTACAAGGCACGCAGGTTATTAAAGCTGAACTAGAGCAGGCACGACTTGATTTAGAAGTGGCTCGCAGAGCAAGTGACTTGCAGCGTATGTCTGAACTGCAATATGGACGTATACCTGAGCTTGAGCGCAAACTCGATTTAGCATCACAAGCAGAAATGCAAGAAATGAGCTTGCTTAAAAATCAGGTGGGCGAAGATGAAATTGCAGAAATTTTATCCCGTTGGACCGGGATCCCAGTGGCGCGTATGCTTCAAGGTGAACGTGAAAAACTATTACAAATGGAAGAGCAGTTACATAACAAAGTCATTGGTCAAGATGAGGCCGTCGTGGCGGTGGCTAATGCCATTCGTCGTTCGCGTGCAGGGCTTGCTGATCCCAATCGTCCAATTGGTTCGTTCTTATTTTTAGGGCCTACAGGGGTTGGTAAAACAGAACTTACCAAGGCACTAGCAGGCTATATGTTTGATACCGAAAGTGCCATGGTGCGTATAGATATGTCTGAGTTTATGGAAAAACACTCAGTCGCACGTTTAGTCGGTGCGCCTCCAGGGTACGTAGGTTACGAAGAAGGTGGTTATTTAACCGAAGCTGTTCGTCGTAAACCTTATTCGGTTATTTTGCTTGATGAAATAGAAAAAGCGCATCCAGATGTGTTTAATATTTTATTACAAGTCCTTGATGACGGGCGTTTAACGGATGGCCAAGGGCGTACGGTTGATTTTAAAAATACGGTTATCATTATGACCTCCAACTTGGGATCAGATATCATTCAAGAGCAAGCGGGAAGTAATGACTATGACGAGCTTAAAGCAAAAGTCATGGGTGTTTTACATAATGAATTTAGACCCGAGTTCATTAACCGTATTGATGAAACTGTGGTATTTCACTCACTTTCACATAATCATATTAAAGAAATTGCAGATATTCAGTTAAGTAAATTACGTCAACGATTGACAGAGATGGGGTATTTACTTGAGTTGACAGATGTTGCTCTTGAGCGAATTGCTGCAAGTGGCTTTGATCCTGTCTATGGCGCTCGTCCACTTAAACGGGCAATACAGCAAACCATTGAAAATCCATTAGCACAAAAACTGCTTAATAATGAATTTCAACCAGGTTGTATCATTGTCATTGATGCTAACGAAGACGGCTTAGTGTTTACGAGTCGATAATCTGAGCACAGCAAAAAGCCGCTGTTTACAGCGGCTTTTTTGTTTCTATTTTAGGGCGATGGTTAAACTTTAAAAGTCAGTAATAAGTCATTCACTTTTCTTGAGCCTTCCACTAGTTCAGCCGCACCGCGTGCTACGCTAAAACTCAATTGTAAATTGTCATCCCCTAAGCCTTTAATCTTTTCAACATTGCTACCAATGTCTTTACTTACAACCTGTTGCTGTTCTGCTGCGGCTGAAATATCCGTGGCGAGCTGTGAAATTTCACTAATTTGAATAAAAATACTATCAAGCTCTTGTTGTGTTTGTCCTGTTGTATTAACACAGTCATCGGCTTGTTGTTTTGTGCTCTGCATAATTTTAGACCAGCTAAACAAGGTATCTTGAATTTCTTTAATTGAGCTATGAATTTGTGCTGTGGCGTTTTGAGTTCGTGACGACAGCGCTCTTACTTCATCGGCAACGACGGCAAAACCACGCCCATGCTCACCGGCGCGTGCCGCTTCAATAGCCGCATTGAGTGCCAATAAGTTAGTTTGTTCAGCAATCCCTTCTATTTCACTCATGACTTGGCCAATTTTATCCGCTTCAGAGGCAAGCCCCGTTGCTGTGGCGGCCGCTTGCTCAACTTGTACAGCTAAGTCAGACACCATTTTACTGTTATCTGCAATATGATTCTTGATATCAGAGCAGCTTTGATAAGTAATGCCCACTTTATCAGCCGTGTTATTGGTATTGTTAGAGATTTCACCAATCGTGGTACTCATTTGTGACATCGCTGAAGCAATTTGTTCTAGCTGAGTGCCTTGAGAAGAAATACCTTGCTCGGTCAACGTCGATTGTTGATCTAACCCTTGGGCAATCGAATTAAAACTCAAGGTTGAATCTTTTACCCGCCCTAGTACCGTTCTTAATTTAGCACTGAGCATCTGCTCTCTATACTCACTAATACTATGTGGGTGCGAGCCACTAAACACATAACGAGATACAGAGTCTGCTTGGCTTTTTTGTTGTTTGAGGGTTGCAGGTGTTATTACCAGCTCATCATAATTTAAAACTAAAATAACAATACATACTAATAAGTTAATCGCGGCAAGCGAAAGAGAGCCCCACATTGCGACACTGGCTAACCAAATTATAATACCGGCAATGCTCAAACTTTGTCTTAATGATGTGCGTTCGCGCCAGCTAAATAATGATTTATTAGCGTTAATTTTGGCATAGAGCTTTTGCGCTCTGCGTTTTGCGCGTTGCTCTAGTTTTATTCGTACAGACTGATAACCAATAAGTTGGCCATGCTCAAAAATAGGCGTTACAAATGCATCAACCCAATAATAGCGGCCGTCCTTACATAAGTTTTTTACCGCGCCACGCCACGAATGGCCTTGTTTTAAGGTGTCCCACATTTCTTTAAATGCAGCTTTTGGCATATCAGGGTGGCGAACGATATTGTGATTTTTATTTATCAGTTCATCCATCTCGTAGCCTGCGATACTACAAAACTCATGATTGGCATAAGTAATAACACCGCGTAAGTCAGTGGTTGAAACCAACTCTTGGTGTTCTTCGAAGTTAACTTCTTCATCTATTAAGCTTTGATTACGACGCATAGTGACTCTTTATCATTCTTTATTATGGCGGCTATTGTAATTACTAAAACTAATGTACGTTAGTGATATGTGTAAAATAGCAGGAATAAGACATTTTTTTTGATATTTATATGATCTTTATCAATATTAAGCGTAATTGAATTTTTCAGTTATGACAAACTTTTAGGGTTTAACTCTATCTTATCAAAGTGTTTTAAAACGCCATGTTGTCAGCGGGGGGTTATGGCAAATAATATGTAAAAGAAATTGTATATTCGTAGTGGCAATGGCAAGATTATCTTTTATAGCGTGAAACAAAGCGTGTTTAAAATCCAGTAAAAACTATATCTAATAAATTCATATAGTTTTTTCATCGTTTAATCTTGAGTAAAGGTAAAAAGACCCCATAACCTTATGATTAAGCCACTTGGCTCGAGGAAACTTTTTTTTGACAACTTATAATTTAAAGAACACGCTCAACGCGCTATCTAATGCAGATAATCAACAGGCTATTAAAGGCATTATGCGCGGTATTGAGAGAGAATCATTAAGAATTAATCACGATGGTTCCATTTCAAAACAGGCTCATCCTCAAGGGGTGGGCTGTGCGCTCACCAATGGGCATATTACCACTGATTTTTCTGAGTCTTTACTTGAGTTCATTACACCGGTTAGCGAGTCATCAACGCAAACTTTGCAGCAGCTAAAAGATTTACAAAAGTTCACCCTAGAACATATGGGCGATGAATTATTGTGGCCAATTAGTATGCCGTGCTTTATAAATCATCAAGACGATATTGTATTGGCACAATTTGGCGACTCTAATGTCGGTAAAATGAAAACCCTATATCGCGAAGGCTTGAAGAACCGTTACGGCAGTATGATGCAAGCGATTGCTGGCGTGCATTTCAATATTTCTTTTCCACAAACGCTATGGCAGTCACTGCACTCATTAAAGCAAAGTGACGCGAAACTTGAAGATTTTATATCGGATAGTTACTTGGCGTTAATTCGTAACTTTAAACGCGAACTGTGGTTAATTAGCTACATGTTTGGCGCATCACCGGCATTATGTAGCTCTTTTTTACAAGGGCGTAAAAGCGACTTACCGTTTAAAAAACTCGGTAAAGGCACTTTATATTTGGAAGTGGGCACCGCATTACGTTTAGGCAACTTAGGCTATACCAATAGCGCACAATCGTCATTACGAGTAATGTATAACTCATTAGATGAATATGTTGCAGGACTTAAAAAAGCCATAAATACGCCTTCAGATATTTACGGCAGTATTGACGATTACACCAGTGCTACGCCAAAGCAATTAAATAAAAACATTTTGCAAATAGAGAACGAGTTTTACTCGCCAATTCGTCCTAAACGTAATGCAAAAAATGGTGAAACGCCCACCGATGCATTGCTAAGAGCGGGTATAGAATATATTGAAATTCGTGCATTGGATGTTAATCCGTTTAGTGAAGTTGGCATTGATTTAGAGCAAATACACTTTTTAGATGTGTTTTTAACTTATTGTTTATTAAAAGATTCAGCGCCTATGGATTGGCAAGAGCAAACTCGTAGCACTGAAAATCTTGATACTGTGGTTAACCAAGGTCGAGAACAAGGCTTGATGCTTAATTTTAATAATGAGCAGCGCAGCCTAGAATCTTGGGGTGATGAAATATTTAGTCAGCTGAGTGATGTTGCTCAGTGGATGGATACTGCTTACGATGTTGACTACTACTCAAACACTATTAAGCGCATGGCGACTTGGATTCATGAT
The DNA here is from genome assembly GCF_054968565.1 of Pseudoalteromonas sp. G5_S1_54_S4. NCBI lineage: Bacteria > Pseudomonadati > Pseudomonadota > Gammaproteobacteria > Alteromonadales > Pseudoalteromonadaceae > Pseudoalteromonas > Pseudoalteromonas sp. G5_S1_54_S4. The sequence continues at coordinate 78,206 of NZ_JBQKUL010000007.1, forward strand.
CCGGCATTAACGTATTCTGGTCGTTATGTTGAGCAGTTAAAAGCGTCTGGGTTAGATAATGGCCACTTTGCACTCTCACTTGCTCAGAAGTACAAACAAAGCCATGAAACAGCAAGTTATACTGAATTTTCAAAATCGTGGCTAGAGCAACAAGCTGCAGAGTCGTACCAAGCCCAAAAGGCAATTGAACAAGCTGATAAACAATCATTTACCGCATTTTTAGATACGTATTTCAGGGTCTGTTGACCTTTGCGGATTATAATTTGTTCAAACTAGGAGCGGTTTAATCGCGGCGCGAGGTTTGTAACCTAGTGGGCTCGATAACTGCTCCTGCGTTATTCTACTGGCTTACATCCATGTAAGAATAAGTAAAAACCGAGCAACAAAGAGTAAATCGCTCCTAGGCAGAACCCGAAGGGCAGCACCTGTTTGGCATTGATGCTGCGTTATCGCCTATTTATGGGAAATAACCATACCACATAGGCTTTGCCTTGCCTAAATACCAAACAAACTGCTGCAAATGCAACCTTGAAAGGTCAACAGACCCAAGTAAGTAGCAGGCAAAAAAAAACGCAGCTCATAGTAGCTGCGTAAATATTCTTTAGGGATGAAACAATGCTGTACTGCTGCATTCATAGATTCAGACCCACACTTTATTAAAAAGTTCAGTGAGATCTAAAAAAATGAAAAAAAATATTATTACCTTATCTTTGCTGCTCACTATAGCTGGGTGTGCAACAGCTCCCCCAAAGCAACCAGAAGATATTTGTAAAATTTTCGAAGAGAAATCTGACTGGTATTTTGATGCCAAAGACGCGCAGGAAAAGTGGGGCTCCCCAAAACATGTGTTAATGAGCATGATGTATCAAGAAAGTTCTTTTCGCCACGATGCAGCACCGCCTATGGAATACTTCTTATGGATAATCCCTACTGGTCGTGCAAGCGATGCCTATGGCTATTCTCAAGCTAAAACGCCTACTTGGTCTGATTATATTCGTGAAACAGGTAACAGTGGCGCCGACAGAGACGAATTTGAAGATGCGATTGATTTTATGGCGTGGTTTGTTTACAAAACCCATAAAGTTAATGGTGTGTCTAAGTGGGACGCCTACGCACAGTATTTAAATTATCATGAGGGATGGGGCGGTTATAAACGAGGCACCTATCGTAAGAAAAAATGGCTAATGAGCGTTGCCAATAAAGTAAAACATCGGGCAAGCCGTTATGGCGCACAGCTAAGACGCTGCGAAGATGATTTAGATAAAGGTTGGTTAGAGCGATTGTTCTTTTAGATTAGATTAAAAAGGAGCCAGCAGGCTCCTTTTTTATTGGTTTATTTTTTACGTTTGTTTGGTTGAATTTTAACTTGTTTAATCATGTTTTCTTTTACCTCAAGTACTTCAACCGGATAGCCTGCAATACGAATACTTAAATTAGCATCGGGGATATCTTCTAAGTACTCAACAATCAAGCCACTCAATGTTTTAGGGCCGTCTAATGGGAATTCCCAGCCCATTTCTTTATTTAAGTCGCGAACGTTAGCACCGCCGTCGACAATGTAAGAGCCATCGTTTTGTGTGGTTACTTCTTCACTCGGTGTCCGAGTTTGAGTGGTAGTAAAATCACCCACAACTTCTTCAAGAATATCTTCAAGAGTGACTAAGCCCTGAATGTCGCCATATTCATCAACAACAATACCAATACGTTCTTTTGATAACTGAAATTTTAGTAGCTGAGTGTTAAGCGAGGTGCCCTCAGGGATAAAGTAAATTTCACGTACCGCACGTAATAGCGAAGGCTTATCAAACTGCTCTTTAGTTAAAAGGCGAAGCGCATCACGAGAGTGAATAAAGCCAACAGCATCATCAATATTGTCGCGGTATAAAAGCACCCGAGTATGTTGAGCGTGAGTAAGTTGTTTACTGATTATTTTCCAATCGTCATTAATATCAATCGCCACAATTTCATTGCGAGGGATCATAATATCTTCAACGGTAACTTGTTCTAAATCTAAAATAGAGGTCAACATACTTTGGTGACGAGCGGGGATCAGCGCCCCCGATTCATTTAGCACGGTTTTTAATTCTTCTTTACTCATGCTGTGCTCATCTATTTGTGCAGCGCTAATACCAAATAAGCGCAATATACCATTGGTCATCCAGTTAACAACGACAACAAATGGGAAGAGAATTTTTAGTAACCCTTTGAGTATCACCGAACTTGGAAAAGCGACTCGCTCAGGATAGAGGGCGGCCAGTGTTTTTGGCGTTACTTCAGCGAAAATCAGCACCACAAGTGTTAATGCACCTGTTGCTATAGCAATACCTAAATCACCATACAAACGAATACCAATAATGGTGGCAACTTGGGCAGCCGCAATATTGACAAGGTTATTACCAATAAGGATAAGACCTATCAACCTGTCAGGTCGACTGAGTAATTTACTAACGCGTTTCGCAGCACGATGATTCTCTTTAGCGAGGTGTCGTAAACGAATACGGTTGATTGACATGATTCCGGTTTCTGACCCGGAGAAGTAAGCAGAAAAAAGTACCAATAAACCTAAAATGATAAACAGCGTACTTGTCGATATGTCGTCCAACGATGGATCCTTTTTTTATAAACCAATGCGTATTAAGCTAGAGTGAGCTTTCAGAGTCAAGTTAAAACTTATTTAGAACCACTTCTTGTATAAAACGGCTGCCAAAATAAGCGAGTGTGAGTGTAAATGCGGCAATCATAATACTCACTACCACCATTTTCCCTCGCCAACCTCGTTTTACATGGCCAACGGCAATCGTAGCAAAAATAGCCCAAGCAACTAAAGATAAGATTGTTTTATGGATAAACTCTTTGGCAAACATGCCATCAAGAAATACAAACCCTGTAATCAGCGCCACGCTTAATAATACTGTGCCTAAATTTAATAGTTGATAAAGTTGACGCTCTACCACCATTAGTGGCGGTAAATGGCTATGTACTATTGCTAAATCTTTACGTTTCAAACGTTTATCAATAAAGTAAAATTGTACGCCGTAAAGGGTGGCAATAATTAAGATACAGTAGGCTAATAACGACAGTGAAATATGCGCAACTAACGCAAGCTCTACATTAATGCTATGAAGTAAAACGTGATGAGGAATAAACAGGCTAGCAATAGTTAACAGGGCAGCAAAGCCGTATACAACAGGTAATAGCAGTGTCGCAGGGAACTTCAAAGAGACGGTGGTGACACAAAGCACTATTACCCAACAAGTCAGTAATGCAACATTAACAATACTTAAATCTTGGCCATCGGCTCTAAACACCGAGTTTACTAAAAGCAGCATATGCGCCAAAATAGCGACAGTGCTCAGTATTATGGTAATTTTTTGGCTTGGTCCCTGACGATGAAACAATCGCGAAAGCACGTGAGACGTTGCTAACACATAAAATAAACTGGCAATAATAGTTAAACTAATAATCAGCATTTTGCTTTGGCCACTTAATTGAAGTCAAATAATTCGTGTTCGTTATCTGGTCATTGTATTTTATAGCAACGCAAATGCATAGACCCTGTAAAAAGAAACTCAATAAGCAGCACTTCAGCACTGTATTGTATGCCACCATTTACGGTATACTATTTTCAATTGAATTTTAATAACATCGACCTTATTAATAGAGTTGATATAAACGTCTTTTCGGAACCGTTACATGTTTGAGAACCTCCAAGAACGATTAGGTAAAACCCTAAAAAATATTAGTGGCCGTGGTCGCTTAACTGAAGACAACATTAAAGATACACTTCGTGAAGTGCGAATGGCATTTTTAGAAGCCGATGTGGCGTTGCCTGTTGTTCGCGAGTTTGTAAAGCAAGTTAAAGAGCGTGCGGTTGGTGTTGAAGTCACCAAAAGCTTGAGCCCTGGCCAAGTATTTATAAAAATTGTTCGTGAAGAACTTGAAAAAGCCATGGGTGAAGCCAACGAAGAGCTAAGCCTTAACGCACAGCCGCCAGCGGTAGTGATGATGGCTGGTCTTCAAGGTGCGGGTAAAACCACCAGTGTGGGTAAGCTGGCTAAGTTTTTAAAAGAGCGCAAGAAGAAGTCTGTGCTAGTGGTGAGTGCCGATGTGTATCGTCCAGCAGCAATTAAGCAATTAGAAACCTTAGCAACAGAAGTTGATGTAGAATTTTTCCCAAGTGATATTTCGCAAAAACCAGTTGATATTGCAACTGCCGCCATTTCTCATGCGAAAAAGAAATTTATTGATGTTGTATTAGTCGATACTGCGGGTCGTTTGCATGTTGATAGCGACATGATGGATGAAATTAAAGCCTTGCATCATGCAATTAATCCAATCGAAACGCTATTCGTTGTTGATGCAATGACAGGTCAAGATGCGGCAAATACAGCAAAAGCATTTGACGAAGCTTTACCGCTGACCGGTGTGATACTGACTAAAACAGATGGTGATGCCCGAGGTGGTGCTGCTTTATCTATTCGTCATATTACTGGTAAGCCAATTAAGTTTATGGGTGTGGGTGAGCGCACTGATGCCCTTGAGCCTTTCCACCCAGACCGAATTGCTTCACGTATTTTAGGCATGGGTGATGTACTTTCATTAATCGAAGAAGTCGAGATGAAAGTAGACAAAGAACAAGCGGCAAAAGTAGCACAAAAAGTATTTAAAGGTGATGGCTTTACGCTGGATGACTTTGCTGATCAACTAAAGCAAATGAAAAACATGGGTGGCATGATGTCGATGCTCGATAAACTGCCTGGCATGCAAAACATCCCAGATGCGGTTAAAGGGCAAATGGGTGATAAAACCTTTATTCAAATGGAAGCGATTATTAGCTCTATGACCAAAAAAGAGCGTGCACGCCCAGAAATCATCAAAGGTTCGCGTAAAAAGCGTATTGCTGCGGGCTCTGGTACTCAAGTACAAGAGATCAATAAACTGCTTAAGCAATTTACGCAAATGCAAAAAATGATGAAGAAGATGAAAGGTAAAGGTGGCATGCAAAAAATGATGCGTGGCATGAAAGGGATGTTACCACCTGGCATGATGGGTGGCGGTGGTCCAAAATTTTAATAATTTAACCTTTAATACCTCCAATACGAGATAAAAAGTAATCAATAAAGAGGCAAAATGCCTCTTTATTGTTGAATAAACTATGCACAGAATAGCTTATTCATATACTTTTTCATCTTGGATCACGGTTTAATCTACTAAACTGGCTTTTTGCATCACTTCTTACTTGCATTGTTGCTAAAAACTCGTACAATTCACCGGCTCCCCATACTGGGGAGTAAATCTTATTAATGAAAACAGTCAATCTATTTAGAGGACGGTATGGTAACTATTCGTTTGCAACGTGGTGGCGCTAAAAAACGCCCTTTCTATCAAATTGTGGTTGCGGATAGCCGTTTCTCGCGTGACGGTCGCTTCATCGAGAAAGTAGGTTTCTTTAACCCAATTGCTTCAGGTCAAGAAGAAAAACTTCGTTTAGATTTACCACGTGTTGAACACTGGTTAGGTCAAGGCGCAGGTCTTTCAGATCGTGTAGCTAAATTAGTTAAAGACGCTCGTAAAGCGGCTTAATAGGCGTAAGTGTAACCATGAGTCAAGAGAACACCTCATCAATAATTGTCGTAGGAAAGCTCGGCGCCCCATATGGTATAAAGGGCTGGCTTAAGGTGCATTCATTTACTGATGATCCCCAAGGGATCTTCGATTTCAGCCCGTGGTTGATAGGGCAGCAAGGTAAATGGCAATCCTTAGAAGTGGTCGACTGGCGTCGCCACAACAAAGGCTTTATCGCTAAGTTTGCGCAAGTAAATGACAGAGACCAAGCAATGGCTTATACCAATGTAGAAATTTCTGTTGATTCAGCGCAGCTACCAGAATTACCGCAAGGTGAATTCTATTGGCGAGATCTCATCGGCATGTCGGTTGTAACTGATAAAGGTTATAACTTAGGCATTGTTGATGACCTTATGGAGACAGGCTCAAATGATGTACTGGTTGTGAAAGCAAACAGTAAAGATGCATTTGGCCAAGCAGAACGTTTAATTCCTTTTTTAACTGATTCAGTTATTCAAGAAGTTAAATATGATGCGAAAGAAATTACTGTAGATTGGGATCCAAGCTTTTAATGAGTCAAACAAGTTCGTTGTGGGTAGGGGTTATCAGCCTTTTCCCGGATATGTTTGATGCAATTACAACGCAAGGTGTAACCGGTCGTGCTGTTAAAAATGGCTTAATCGATTTTAACTGCTGGAATCCACGTGACTATGCAACTGATAAGCATAGAACCGTAGATGATCGTCCTTACGGGGGCGGGCCAGGCATGTTAATGATGGTTGAACCATTAAAACAAGCCATTCTTGAAGCCAAACAGGCTGCAGGTGATGGTGCAAAAGTAATTTATATGTCGCCACAAGGGCGCAAATTAGATCAGCAAGGGGCTAGCGAACTCGCAAACTCTGAAAAACTGATTTTAATTGCCGGTCGCTATGAAGGTATAGACGAGAGAATAATAGAGTCGTACGTTGACGAAGAATGGTCAATTGGTGATTTTATTTTGAGTGGGGGTGAACTACCTGCCATGACATTAATTGACGCAGTAGCGCGATTAGTGCCAGGGGTGTTAGGACACAACCAGTCAGCAGAGCAAGACTCATTTTCGGATGGCTTGCTAGATTGTCCTCACTATACACGGCCAGAAACATTGGACGACAAACAGGTGCCTGCTGTATTACTCAGCGGAAACCACCAAGAGATAGCAAAATGGCGGCTTATGCAGTCATTAGGTAGAACTTGGCTTCGCCGTCCTGACTTGTTGCATAACCTAGCTCTGACTGAGGAGCAAGCGGTATTACTCGCGAAATTTCAGCAAGAGTACCAAAAAGCTTGTGGCTAGAAGACAGTTACACCTAGGAAAGTGAGAAACATAATGGCAAAAGTAAACCAAAATATTATTAAAGCGCTTGAAGATGAGCAGCTTAAAACAGACGTACCTGCATTCGGCGCTGGTGATACAGTAGTTGTACAGGTAAAAGTAAAAGAAGGTGCTAAAGAGCGTCTACAGGCCTTTGAAGGTGTTGTAATCGCTAAGCGTAATCGTGGTCTTCACTCAGCATTCACAGTTCGTAAAATCTCGAACGGTGAAGGTGTTGAGCGTGTATTCCAAACGCACAGCCCTCTTATTGATAGCGTAACAGTTAAGCGTCGCGGTGCGGTTCGTCGTGCGAAACTTTACTATCTACGTGAGCGTTCTGGTAAATCTGCACGTATTAGAGAAAAACTTAACTAATACGCGCTGTTTATCAACGCAAAAAAACGGGTTGCAACCTTTGGGTTGCAACCCGTTTTGGTTTTAATGCTATTGCAATTTTTATATCGCTACATTTAAAAACCAATACACACCTTAACCAGCATGCGTTAAAGTGTGGTTCACTTCAAAGCACAATATCTTCTCACTTCTTGCAAAAAATGATGTACAAAAATGAATGATAAAACGATAGTTACGCACAACGGCAATTTTCATGCAGATGATGTTTTTAGTATCGCTGCGCTTAAAATTATTTTCCCTTCTTTTACCCTGATACGCACACGCGATAATGCGATTATTAATGACGCTGATGTGGTTATTGATGTTGGCGGCCAATATGACCCAGAAACTGACCGGTTTGATCATCATCAGCGCGGCGGTGCCGGTGCTCGCGAAAATGGGATTCCTTTTTCGTCATTTGGCTTGGTGTGGAAAAAATATGGCTTAGCAATATGTGATGATAATCAAGATGTGGCGAATGCAGTTGATGCAGGGCTTGTATCAACTATTGATGCCATTGATTGTGGTCATGTTGAAGGTGTTGCCACAGGCATTAGTTTAAGCCAAACAATTTCTATGTTTAACCCAACATGGGAAGAGGAAAGTAATTTTGATGCTGCTTTTGATCAAGCGGTTGAATTTGCACACACTTTGCTGCTTCGTTTTGTTGCCTCAGCGCAGGGTGGTTTAAATGCTAAAAAGATTGTTGCTCAAGCAATTAAACAGGCAGACGATCCACGATTAATCGTACTAGAGCGTTATACGCCGTGGAAAAAAACCGTACATAGCTTATCAGAAGAGGCGCTATATGTAGTGTATCCATCGCATTCTGGTAAGTGGATAGTGCAAACGGTACCTGCAGAGCTAGGCTCGTTTGAAGACCGAAAGCCATTACCTGCACCGTGGGCTGGATTATCTGATAGTGAATTTCAAGCAGTGACCGGTATAGATGATGCTATGTTTTGCCATAATGGCCTATTTATCGCCGGTGCAGAATCATTTGAAAGTGTTATGTCGCTTGCGACTATGGCATTGGAATATTAGATAAAAAGTGCTAATTAAAGTGGCTATTAAGCCACTTTAATTTTCATTGTTTAAACTCGGCATAGACTTACATTTTTATATGCTTTTTAATTCACTTTACGCAAGCTGTGTTCTATTCATTTAATTATCCTACCTTGGTCGCAGTTGAGTGACTCATACTGATCTTTTCACTAATTAGCCTTTTAACCCCTAACGTATCCTGTTAGTATTTATCGTATTGATTAGTTTACTTTTTTGTAATTATTAATTTACGATTTTGCTTTTTTTGGATGGAATGAGAACGTGGCAGAGATAAGTGATTTAGCGCAGCTAAGAAAAAGTATAGATGAATGCGATGCGCAACTGGTTGCCTTACTTGCAAAGCGCAATGGTATTACTCAACAAATTGGCGCAATAAAACAACAAACTGGCGCGCCACTACATGCACCCGATAGAGAAGCTGATTTATTAGCTGCACGACGCCAAGAGGCAATTAATCAAGGTGTAAACCCTGATTTAGTCGAAGACATTCTCAGGCGCATGATGCGTGAAGCTTATCAAAATCAACAGGCCAAATTAGCTTGTGCCGACTCACAACTATCTCCGATTGTCATTGTTGGTGGTGAAGGGGCAATGGGGCAGCTATTTGCAAAACAATTTCAGCGCTCGGGTTACGAAGTTAAAGTTTTAGATAAAGCCCAGCAATTACAGGCAGCAGAGATTTTAAAAGGCGCAAAACTGGTGATGATCAGTGTGCCAATTAATGCCCTCGAAACGGTTGTTAACGCGTTACCTAAACTCGATGATGATTGTTTGCTGGTTGATATTACATCGGTTAAACAAGCGCCGTTAAATGTGCTCAAAAAAGTTCACAATGGCGCTGTTGTTGGCTTACACCCCATGTTTGGTCCTGATATTTCTCATTGGGTGAAACAAACCGTGGTGGTATGTGAAGGGCGTAATCCTGAAATGGCACAAGGTTTATTAAAGCAGCTACAAATTTGGGGCTGTCAGTTAGTAGAACTTGATGCTAAAAAACACGATGAAGCGATGCAAATCATTCAGGTTATGCGCCATTTAACCACCTTTGTGTACGGTCAGTTTTTAGCAAAACAAGGACATACACTGGCAGAGCTGCGTAGTTGCTCATCACCTATTTATCAGTTAGAGCTGATGATGGTCGGTCGTCTCTTTGCGCAATCGCCAGAGTTGTATACTGATATTATGCTGGCGCAATTTGATAATGTAGAAAGCTTATTAGCGCAGTATCAGTGTTTGTTCTCAGAGACGCTTAAAAAGTTAAAAGCAGGGGATAAGCCAGCCTTAATCGATGCCTTTGCTGATGCAAAAGCCTACTTTTCTGACTCCACAGCGCACTTTTTGACACAAAGTCGCAGTTTATTAAATAAAGCGAACGACGCCAAAGTACTCGATTAAACGTGACAGATTAATTAAAACTAAAAAAGGGCCCGCAGGCCCTTTTTTAATGTTGCTTTAGACTAGCTTTGTACGCTCACTGCTTGCAGTGATTCGCTTTGATAACAGCCTAATACGCGTACGTACTGGGTATGCTCTTTAAGCTCTTCTAACGCATGTTTCACTTGGCTATCAGCAAGGTTCGCTTCTAAATCCACATAGAATACTTCTTCCCATGGATTTCCTGGTACAGGACGAGACTCTAATTTTACTAGATTTATATTATGCTGTTTAAAAATCATCAGCGCATCGGCGAGTGAGCCTGCTTGCTGCTTAGTTGCCATAATTAAACTGGTTTTAGTGGGGATTTGTTTAGATACATGTAGCGGTTTACGTGCAACCACAATGAAGCGACTATGGTTTTCTTTTTGATTAGCAAGATTGGCCTTAATGACTTCAAGCCCTACATTTTTACCTGCTTGTGCAGAGCCAATAGCCGCACTGTTAGGTGTTTCAAGTGCTGATTTTAATGCACTCGATGTTGAATCGCAGGTCTCATGCTGCAAATCGCCAAGCCCTTGTAAAAAACGGCTACATTGAGCAAACGGTTGCGGGTGAGCAAACACTTTGGTTAATTGGTTAAGTTCTGTGTCTGGGGCGGCTAATAAACAATGCTCTACGCTGTGAGTGACTTCGCCGACAATAGAGACTTGCGCGTGTTGGAGTAAATCAAATACTTCATTAATACTGCCTGAGCTAGTATTTTCAATCGGTAACAAGCCAAAGTCTGCTTGGCCATTTTCTACTTTACCGGTGATCTCATCAAAAGAACTACAGCCAATTTCAATTAATTTTCCTGGTCGGCGACTAAAGTACTTATGACACGCAAGTTGACTGTAAGATCCTTGTCCGCCTAAATAGGTCACCCGATGGGTTTCACTTAGCGCATCAGGGTTGAGGTTTTTTTGCAGCATAGCTTGTTGATGTAATACTGAGTCTTCTAATATGGTTTGAAAAACATTATTTACATAGTAGGCATCTAAACCAAGAGATTTACCATAACCGATTAATTTTTCGAGTAATGCTAATTCACGTGCTTCATCACGAATTGGTTTATTATTCGCTATCTTATATTCAACAACACCATGGCTAATACGGCGTCGCTTCGCTAATAACACAAGTAGGTCAGAATCGATTTCATTTATATCGTGCCTAAGCGTGTCTAAAACATCATTGCTCATTTGGTTTTCCTCATTCCAAAAATGTCACTGTATTTAACAGCGTAAACAAAAAAGCCTCCCAGTTGGGAGGCTTTACTATTCGATTGATTTTATCTCACAAACAGGGAAGCCTCTTCTATATAAAGAAGCTAAAAAAAGATAAGAAAGTAAGTGAGTATTTTATATTCATGCCCTTAATGTATGAAGAGTAACCTCTAATGTCAACAAGCACTTATATTAAATAGGTTTTTTACCTGATATATATACAAAACATATTGTTTTTTAAAAACTTTACAAATAATTTATAATTCTGATTTGAGATCTGGTATATTTCTACTACTCGCAAAAATAATAATTATAAATAAGGTTGGCCTTTTGTGTATCGACGCCCTCCATCTCGATTTGGAATAAACTCACTCAGTGTCAAGTTATCACTGTTGATCTCTGGCATTTGTTTAGTTGCAGGTATTTGTGCGGCTGCATTAATGCTCAAATCAGAAGAGAAACAGCTTGTATTTGAAGAGCATGAGGTATTAAAGCAATCAAATGAATTATTAATAAACCAGTTTAATAATTTGATAGCGACCAAAGTTAAAATAGCTGAGCAAGCTAATATTGTTGTTAGCGAGCAGTTATTTGAGGGGCAATTATCATTTAAGAATAACAATGCCCCGACTATGCAAGTCACCAATGATGGTTCAGTGCGCAGCGCATCTGCCGATGGCTTATCTGCGGCGTTCATTCCCGAAAATGCTTATTCTCCTTTTTATAAACAGTTAATTGCAGATTCTGAATCGCTTTGGAAAGTGATTTCCCCCACGTTAATTCAAGATTTTTATAATTTTTACCTGATCACCAAAGATAATTTTATCCGTGTTGCGCCACCAAATTGGGCACTTAATGTCCCCGGAGATTACACCTTTAATCAAAGCAAAAGTTTTAATTACGCAAAATCGTTAACAAACCCACAACGCGAGCCGCTGTGGTCACGAGTGTATTACGATGGCGTTTGGAATAAGTGGGTCGTTAGTTTAATTGTACCTATTTATAAAAATGATGAGTTTTTAGGAGTTACGGGTAGTGATATTTCTCTCGATTCTCTCATATCGCAATTGCCCGTTGGCGGAAAAGAAAAACACTTAGTGGTGTTCGATAAGCAAGGGCAGCTATTGGCGCACCCTAATTTAGGAGCCGATAGTTATGCACAATACGGAGAGGCGGGTAAAAAGCTGCTACCTGGCGATTTTATTTCTCCTGAGCTAAAGCGAGTTATTGATAATGCAGGGCAAATACAATTGCCGGAATATGCCGACTCGTTTTCATTAAATGGTGAAGACTACATTATAAATATCCATAAAGTTGAAGGTGTAAATTGGTACGTGGGCGTATATAAAAAGCGCTCTTCTACACTATCGGCACTGAAAGACTTAAAACTGAAGTTTTTTGGCTTGTTTATTCTGTATGCCATTTTAGTTGCTTTGTTATTACACCAAGCACTTTATCAACTAGTTTTAAGACGCCTACATTCACTGGTTTATGCGGTTACTAACTTTGGTAAAGGTCAGTTAGAAATTGATTTTCCAAAAGAAAACAAAGATGAAATTGGCACGCTTAATGGTTCATTCAAAGATATGACCATTGAAATCCGCAAACTCATCGATGGCTTAAACCAGCGCATAATAGAAAAAGAAATTGCAGAAAAGGCTGCAAATCGCTTGTCTAAAGCGGTTGCCTTCTCGGGCACGGGTGTGGTGATCACTGATGAAAACTTTGTGATTGAATATGTTAATCCAAAAATGCTGGAAATGACCGACTTTGCAGAAAGTGATTTCCTGCGCCAGCCACTTCTGACTATTATTGCTAATGAAATGACCATGCTGGTAGAGGATATTGACATTGATTTGCGCAACCGTAATTACTGGCGAGGGGATACCCTTATTGAAGCGCAAAACAAGCCACCCATATGGGTATCGCTGAGTGTGTCACCTATTCGTGAAGATGGTGGAAAAATCACCAGTTACGTTGCTTCAGCGCAAGATATTTCATTTGTAAAAGAAAGCCAACGCAAAATGGAACAGCTCGCTTACTTCGACACATTAACCGGGCTTGCTAATCGTACATTCTTTAGAATGCAGCTTAGAAAGTCGATGGCGCTTGCTGAAAGAGGGCGTTACTCGTTTGCTTTATTTTATTTTGATTTGGATGAATTTAAGCGTATTAACGATACTTTAGGTCACGATGCAGGCGATCAACTATTGGTTGAAGTGGCAACACGCTTAAAGCAGCGCTTACGAGCAGAAGATACTATAGCCCGTTTAGGCGGTGATGAGTTTGCGGTATTACTCAGTGGTATTGAGCATCAAAAAGAAGCATCGGAAGTCGCTGACACCATTCAAAAAACGTTAAATCAGCCAATAAAATTAGGTAGTAACGAAGTGATTGTTAGTGCCAGTATTGGTATTACCTTGGCGCCATTTGATAGCTTAGAAGAAGATCAGTTATTAAAACATGCCGATTTAGCCATGTATGAAGCAAAAGCGAAAGGGCGCAATACGTTCCACTTTTACAGCCAAGATCTAAATGCAGCCGCCAATGAGCGATTATTCCTTGAAAATGAGTTGCGCCATGCAATTAAAGAAAAGCAACTCACACTGCATTATCAGCCACAAGTTGATTGTCGCGATAATAGTGTAGTGGGATATGAAGCATTGCTTCGCTGGTTCCATCCTACGCAGGGATTCATTCCACCTACTAAATTTATTCCTATTGCTGAGGCAACGGGTTTAATTGTGGAACTTGGTAAGTGGGTGTTACAACAAGCATGTGAGTTCACTAAACGACTAGAGCAACAAGGTAGAGCGAGCAACATGTCGATAAACCTGTCAGCAAGGCAGTTTAAAGACGCAAGCTTAGTACCTATGCTGAAAAAAATAATCATAGAGACGCAAATTAATGCTAAAAGCCTGCACCTTGAACTGACTGAGAGCATGCTAATGGGTAATGTTGAGGCGGCTATTGATCAGCTACATCAATTGAAAAAGCTGGGTATTTCAATTTCTATTGACGATTTTGGTACGGGCTATTCTTCGTTGAGTTACCTTAAACGTTTTCCTGTTGATATTCTTAAAATTGACCGCTCGTTTGTTAAAGATATCCCTGAAGATGATAATGATATGGAGATCACCGCTGCGATTATTGCGATGGCACAAAAGCTCAAGCTTGATGTGGTTGCTGAAGGGGTTGAAACAATAGAGCAAGTTGAATTTTTACAAAACAATAATTGTTTTATTGTGCAAGGCTATTACTTTAGTAAGCCCGTAGCCGAAGCCGATATCCCTGTGTTGTTTGATCAATTAGCTGCGTTAAAAGTCCCTGAATAGAACAAAAATTGCGGGTTAACCACCCGCAATTTTTACCTTAAACTTTAATCCTTCTAAAATCGCCTTTAACTTATCGCGATCATCACCTTGTACTTCAATAACTCCTTCTTTTACTGCGCCACCTTGGCCCATCTTACTTTTTATTGTTTTTGCTAACTTTTTTAAATCGTGCTGTTGGGGATCTAATCCTACAACTAGCATTACGCCTTTACCTTTTCGACCTTTGGTTTGACGCTCTATGCGAATAGACCCGTCTTTAAATAGTTTTACATCCAGTTCTTTTTCTGGCTTTGGCTGGTCAATTCGCCCTGTTGCTGTTGAATATACTAAGTGATTATCACTCATAAATAACCTATCTAAGATTGAATCTAATATTGGGCTAAATAATAACAAATTTGTGACGCAAAGGCGTAATTTTTGCGCCTAAGCTGAACACCTTTTAATCCCGCAAAGATAAACATCTTCTGTTTAAGTACCGCAATAGTGCTTATGAATAAAAGTGCTTAAGGATTTTAAAAAGCGCTTTAAATTGGCTAGCGCTATAAAAATATCCATGCTACTATTTCGGCATTATAGATGTATGGATGGCCAAATGATAAATTCTTATTTAGAGCAAGCTCAGCTTAATGTAGAGCAACAGTTAATTAATGCTGAGCTAGAAAAGCTTGAGCAGTACTTAAATAGCAATGCTGCACCGGCCGTGCGTTGGCAGTATCAAATTCCAGAACTCGGTGAAGGTGGCGCATGTAGTTTATTCGGCTACTTGCAAGATGAGCCGTTTAATTTAAACGATTACGTTAGCCAAAATACGCAAACAACGGCAAAGTTAGCGCAACTTCAGTTGATTGTTGACTATGTAATCGAAAACACCCAGTTAGATTGGTATGGCATCTATCAAAATACGGCCACCCCTGAAGGCGAGCAGTTATTAAAGCTCGCTTATTTTGGTGCACCGAGTCGCCCTTTATTTCCGCTCACCGCTGAATTTGCAACCGGCAGTAATAATGTGCAAGTGGCACTCAGTGGTAAAGGACGTGTCATTAATAATGTTGAGCAATATTTAGCCGCGGGTGGTGAGTATTACACCTGCGATCCGAAAGTAAAAGCAGAGGCCTGTTTACCACTATTTAATGCGCAAAAGCAGTGCATTGGCATTGTCGATGGCGAAGCCTTTAGCACGGATTTTTTTGATAATGCGACACTCGCATTATTAATTGCATGCTGTATTAAAATTCCTCACTTTTTAGTGTAAATAACACTGGTCAATCGAGTGAGTTTTTATGTTAAGCTTAGCGCAACAGCTAACCCCTAAATAACGAAGAGATAGTCAATGTTCTCAGTATTAAAACCATTACCAACAGACCCTATTCTTGGCCTTATGGCGGCCTATAAGCAAGATACTAACCCTAATAAGATTGACTTAGGGGTTGGTGTATATAAAGACGAGCAGGGGAATACCCCAGTATTAAAGTCAGTAAAAAAAGCAGAAGCGTTTCGTTTAGAAAATGAAATGAGCAAATCTTACATTGGTCTTGCTGGTAACTTAGATTACTGTCAACAAATGGAAAATCTTCTTCTTGGTGAGCACCCAGCATTATTAGCTAATCGCGTACGCACAGCACAAGCACCTGGTGGTACAGGCGCACTTCGTGTTGCAGCAGAATTTATTGTACGTTGTAATCCAGGCGCTACTGTATGGGTTACTAACCCAACGTGGGCTAACCACATTAGCTTATTTGAAGCTGCAGGCTTAACTGTAAAAGAATACCCATACTACGACTACGAAAACAAAGATTTATTGTTTGATGAAATGGTTGAAACATTAACACAGGTGCCTAAGGGCGATGTTGTGTTATTACATGCATGTTGTCACAACCCAAGTGGTATGGATTTAAACGAAACACAATGGAATACTATTGCTGAACTTGCAAAAGATGTGGGCTTTACGCCATTGATTGATATTGCATACCAAGGTTTTGGTTCTTCTTTAGAAGAAGATGCCAATGGTTTACGTATTTTAGCCAATGCGGTTGAAGAGTTGATCATTTGTTCATCATGTTCTAAAAACTTTGGCTTATACCGTGAGCGTATTGGTGCGTGTTCAATTATTGCAAAAGACAGTGCAACCGCTGATATTTCAAACTCGGTATTATTAAGTGTGGTACGTAGCATTTATTCTATGCCGCCAGCGCACGGTGCAGACATTGTAAACACCATTTTAAGCAGCACAGAGTTAACGCAGTTATGGCACAGTGAACTTGATGAAATGCGTAACCGTATTAATGGTTTACGTAGTTTAATTAAAGACAGCCTTGCAGCCAAAGACATTGCTCAAGACTTCTCATTTATAGACCGCCAACACGGTATGTTCTCTTTCTTAGGTATTAATAAAGAGCAAATCGAGCGTCTACAAAAAGACTACGGTATTTATATTGTGGGCTCTAGCCGTGTAAACGTAGCGGGAATTAGTCAAGCAAACATCGATTACTTTGCTAACGCTGTTGCTGATGTATGTAAGTAACCAATAATAAGTTTTAGCTTATTAGCAATAAAAAACCGCACACTCGTTGCGGTTTTTTTATTGTTTGTAATACCTATCCCCTTATATCAATCTGCTTAGATATAAGGGAGTTTAATTCGTTAAATTGTTCAAATATTTATACAAATTGGTATTACAGCCAGCGAATAGCGCCTGCAATACGTTCATTATACATATCAACCGGTGAGCCTAGGCTTGCTATTAGTACAGTATCAGCTTGTTTTCCTCGGCTTATATGGCCTACATAGCGAGAGTCACTAAAGTCACCCGAGCCAATTTCAAAGACTTTGTTATCACTAGGGACAATAAACACGGTCATAGGGCCAAAGTCCGATTCAAACACTAAATGGATGCCTTTCTCGCCTTGAAAATCGCAAAAGTTAACATAAGTAACTTTCCCAGGTAAATCATTAAGTTGACCGCCAAGTAAAGCCAGCTTTTCATTGACTGTTTGTAAGCTGATAGGTTGAGTTTTATTTAACGCGTTAAGTTCATGATAAACATGCGCCAATGCATGCTCGCCAGCCGCATGATTCAAGTTTTGCTCTGTGCTAAACATAAACGCACTTACCGCAATCACAAATGAAGCAGCGAACGCCAAATATACACGGTCAAACTTAAAGCGTGAGCGTGAATCAATAACGTTGTCTTTTTGTTCAAGCTCATCTTTTCTGGCTTTTTCTTTTAACGAGGTGTTTAAAATAATCCGTTCAGCAAGGTTGTCAGGCACAGGAATATCAAGCGCATCATTAAGTTGCTTATCAAATGTTTTGTTTTCATTTAAAAATTGTTGTCTATCGGGACTGCTGTTTGCAAATTCCAGTAGTTCTTTGTCTAGCTCGTTTGGCTGTGCAATCGTGCGGCGACGAAACTCAAGTTCATCCATTATTTTGATGCCCCTTTAAGTTGTTCATCATCACGGCTTAGTGCCTCTTTAAGTTGATTTTTTGCTCGAAATAAACGTGTCATAACCGTATTTTTGTTTAAATCGAGTATGTCTGCAATTTCATCCCCAGAGCAGCCCATAACCACTTGTAATAGTAGCGGCTCTTTGTATTCATCGGCCAACAACGAAATTTGCCGTTGAATAACGGTTTGCTCCATTTCATCATCTAAAGAATGACTGGTTTGATCCACTAGCGTGTCGTTATCTACATCACTGTAATCAAATTGCTTGCGCTCAAAGCGCCTCGCATTTTCGCGTCTTAAAATTGTTAGCAACCATGGCTTAGCTGCTTTTTGATCGAGTAACGAGTCAAGCGATCGCCAAGCACGTAAAAAGGTTTCTTGCACTAAGTCATCTGCAATATTCGGATCGTTACATAACCAGTAAGCGAAGCGATAGAGTTCCTTATGATAAACGTGAACCAGGGCTTCGTAGCGTTGTTGTTTTTCAGCCATATTTAGTAAGACCCGATCATTCGATTTTTTATTTCCAAACATAAGCACTTTTTAGTTAAAATTATTATAGGTCAAAAAAGCAAAATACAATTGAGATCAAGAATACAGCTCTTTTAACGCAGGTGATGAAGGCTTAGCTGTTTGCGATTGATGTGCCTTTAACATGCTAACTATAGCGTCTAAGTTGGCGCTAGCCGTTTGCTTACTGTACAACTGTGCTTGTAAATTGTTTACCTGCGCGGTGAACTGCGAGTTGTTTATCATAGCGCATAAATGGGATAGCGCCCCTACCTTTTTACCTGTAAGGGTTAGCGCATACTGATTAAGCGCATCGTAAAATGCTTTTTCGTCATGGCTTTTAGCTAATACCAGCAGGGCTTTTAAAGATGGTTGTTGATTTGTTTTATTAGTTGTTTGAGCCGCTTGTTGCACTTCTTTAGTTGGGCGTTTAATAAAGTAAAAAATCACCGTCGCAATCCATAAAACATAACCAAGTGCGGCCACAATAATTAGCCACAGTGGTGTGGCAGTTTGCTGTTGCACTGTAACTGCTTGCTCCGTTGACTCTGCCATAGTATTACTTAGATTGTTTTCAGCTGGCGGATTAAGCGTTTGCACTGGCGCTGTTGTACTGGGTGTTACTGTAATAGTGCGCTCAGGTAAGGTCGCGTAACTAATTCGATTCATTTTGGTGTTATACCAAGGCAGGCTAATTTCAGGCAATGTGTAAGTGCCAGGTGTTTGTGGCAGTAGCGCATACGAGGCCGTTTGCTGTGATACCACTCGGCCATCGCGTACCGCATTATTGGTTTCTTTTTCATCAGGGTAGCTGCGAATACCATTAATAGTAGGCATATCAATTTCGGGTAACTGCTCTTTAGTCACCCCTAGCGCGGTGAGCATAATTGTACGTGTTATTGGCGTACCGGCTTCAACGGTATTATCCTCTGGCTGCCATTGCTCGGTTAAGCTCACCAGTTCACTGGGTAACCAGTCTCCTTGATAGTTTTCAGGGATAGGTTTAATTTCAATTTGCTGCTCATCGCCAAGCGCTGACACTTCCAATTGACGATAGTTTTGCTGAATACGCCCCTGAAAAACGGGAGCTGCAATAGTGTATGCGCCACTTTTTTGGGGCTGAATTAAATAATTACGGGTGATCACTAAATAACGTTTACCGTTAACCAGTTCATAATCTTCGCTTTGTTTACCGAGTTGGGTAAGTTGGGCATCTTCCATACTTGGCGCACTTAAGCTGCCATCAAGAAGCTCTTTGGCTAAGTAAAGCTTAATGGTGTAAACGCCAGCCTCTTGCACAAATAAGCTGTTGTTTGAGAGTGAGGTTTTTAAAAATATATCGTTATTTTTATCTGCGTCGCTGCTGCGCTCTTTAACCGATAAACTAATTGGTTGCGAGTTTAGCCCTGCAACACTAAAACTGGGAATGGTGTATTCACCCGCCTTGCGGGTCATTAGTTTAACAGACCAAGAGGTTTGTTTTTTTATACTGCCATTAATAATGTTAGTGCGGCTACTTAAGCTCATAGGGCCGACTACAAAATCTTTTAATAATGCTGAGGTGTCGGGTTGTTGCCCTTTTATTGAATCATCAATGCTAATATTAAGCATAAAAAATTCACCCGCTAATACTGGGTTTTTATCAACGCTTGCCTCCAAAGTGGTGGCGGCCATTAATGGCATGGCAGTTAATAGCAATAAACAGCAAAATAATCGCATTACCATGATTTTTCTACTCCTGTTGGACGACGTTGATATTGTCTTTTTTGGGCTTCTAATTGCATTTTGTTTCTTAATAAAATAGCGGGATCGTCGGGCACTTTTCTTAATAACTGATTTAGTTGCTGTGCTTTTTCTTTTTCTTCATTAGTGAGCTCAGCGGCTTGTGCTTGCATGGCTTGTTGCTGTGCCTGCTGTTTTTGCTCATCAGAGGGCGGTTGCTCACTCATTTCATTAGGTTGATTTTGAGGCTCATCTTGCTGCGGTTTATTCTGGTCTTTATTTTCATTTTGTTGGCTTTGTGACTGAGCTTGCATATCAGGCTCATTCTGTTTGTCTGATTGCTCACCAGATTGGCCTTGTTCATCTTTTGATTGTTCCGAGGACTGATCTGATTGCTGTTGCTCACTATTTTGGCTGCCCTCTTCACTTTTATCTGCGTTGTTTTTCTCGCCATTTTTTTGCTGATCTTGTTTTGATTTATCTGCATCATCTTGACTTTGCTCATCTTGATTTTGCGAATCATTGCCTTGCTGATTTTTTTGGTCTTGCTGTTGACTCAGTAACTGCTCAACAAGCGCTTGATTCTCAGCGGCTTCACTAAAGTTATCTTGCTTTACTTGCGCTTGTTTATACGCGTCAATGGCAGCCTCTAATTGTCCTGCTTTAGCCAAGGCGTTGCCATAGTTATAATAACCGGTTGCTGACTTATCTTGGCTAAACTCATTCAAGGCAGCATCAAATTGCCCTTGCTGATAAAGTGCAGCCCCTTTGAGAGCGCTTGAGCGAGCCTGAGCTGCTTGTTGATACTCTTTGTTGTTGTATGCCTCTAATGCCCGTTGATCCGTATTTTTAAACAGGGTTGGCAGCTCTGCGGCATGCGCATTTTGTTGAGGTAAAAAGCTAAGTAATAGTACTGCGCTAACTAATGCAGAACGTCTAAATAAATACAAAGCTAAAGGCAGTAAAATAAGCAAACCATAAATACCGGCGTCAATTCGCCATAAGGCTAAATTTGGTTTTTCACTTTTTAATACTTCACTGTTTGCTTGCGGTGAAAAAACGGCAATATCGCTATTGCTTGGCTGATAATCGGCAAACTGCCCACCACTATTTTTTGCAAGTCCTTCAAGTAATGATGCATTGAGGGTTGGCACCACAATTTGACCATAATTATCTTTTAAAAACCCGCCTTCAGGTAACTTTATAGGAGCTCCTTGCGCTGTGCCTACGCCGTAAATATTAAGTCGATATTGGCTACTGTTGGTAAAACGGCTTACATCGCTTTGCTGTTGTTGTTCAATACCATCGGTGATCAAAATAATATCGCCATCGAGGTAGCCGGCTTGGCTTAGTAGCTCTTGTGCCATATCTAAGCCAGCGAGTACGTTTGAGCCTTTATCTGGCATAATTTCAGGGCTTAAACTAGGAATAAGGTTGGCAAGAGTCTTAGCGTCGTTGGTCAGTGGTGAAATGGTATAGGCAGTGCCTGCGTAAGCCACTAACGCGGTATCGCCTTCTTTAAATAGCTCAACCATATCGAGGGCTTTAAAACGTGATTGCATTAATCGATTGGGAGCAATGTCGGTGCTATACATAGAGTAGGACATATCCATGACAATAACGCGGGCACTTTTACTTTGAAACACGGGTACTTGTTTCTCTTCAAAGCTTGGCCCTGCACTAAATATAATCGCTAAATTGCAAAATAACGCAACCAGCCACAGCGGCTGGCGAGCTTTATTGTTTGATTCACTCATTACAAATGGTGCCAAATGCGGCGCAATAAGCGGCGCTGACTGGGTTTTTTTATGTTTTAGTAAGGCGATAAAAAATAACCCTGAGGCAGGGAGTAACAGCCATAAAATAGCAGGACGAATAAATTCAAAATCCATTAGTTTGGCTCCTTCATTGCGCGCACCGTTTTTATCAATGCCATTGCACTTATGAGTAAAATGGCCAGTAATAACGGATAATAGAACAAGGCTGTTTGTGGGCGAAAGGTTTGCTCATCGGCACTAATTGGTTCAAGCTTATCAAGCTCAGCGTAAATCTGTTGCAGGCCAGCGACATCTTTTGCTCTAAAATACAGACCGCCTGTTTGCTCAGCAATTTTTTTCAATAAACCCTCATCTAGGTTACTGCCCCCAGAGCCCATATTAAATAAACTAAAGCCGCGCGGGTTATCTGAACCGACTCCGATGGTGTACACTTTTATACCTTCTTCACGGGCAAGTAACAGTGCATCTTCTGGGTTTAAATTTCCCGCGGTGTTTTGTCCATCTGTAAGCAACACCACAATACGGTTACTTTCTTTTTTACTGGCAAAGCGTTTTACCGATAAACCTAAAGCGTCACCAATCGCCGTGGCGCGTCCTACTAAACCAATTTGCGCCTCAGAGAGCATTTTACTGACGGTTTTCACATCACGCGTCAATGGGGTTTGTAAAAAAGCGGTATCACCAAACAATATAAGGCCGAGTCTGTCGCCTTGGCGCTGCTCTATAAAGTCACTTAGCACTGCTTTAACCATGGTTAAACGGTCAACATATTGGCCATTGTAAGCCATGTCTTGTTCGGTCATTGACCCTGACAAATCCACAGCGAGCATTATATCGCGGCCTTCGTTGGGTAGCGATATGGGCTCATCTAACCACGTTGGATTTGCTGATGCGGTCACTAATAATAACCACAGCAACCACTCGATAATATTCAATTTACGCGCACTTGGCTCTATGCTTTGATTGCTTAAATTATGTGATGCAAAACTTGGAATGCGCAGACGCGTGTTGGCATCATTGGCGGCGGGTTTTAATAGTAACAATATTAAAGGTAGCGGCAGTAATAAAAACAGCCATGGCCAGCTAAATTCAAACATGCAGCGGCTCCTTTAGTTTAAATTGTTTAATGGCTTGGCGAAATTTATCACTAAGTGCTGCCTGTGTTTGATTAGCGTTATATAGGCTTAAAATTTCTTCTTCTGTAAAGCCAATAGCTGAAAGTTGGTTTAATGTGTTGCACCAATGCGTTGTTGACTGCGCGGCCAAACGCGGATCGTAATAGGTGATCACTAAACGCTTTAAAATGACATGCAATTGCTGCGCTGACTGTTGTTGATTAGCTAATGCAATGGCATCACGTTTTGGCTTTTTAAAGCGATAATTTTTATAAATTATGACAATTAAGCTACACAATAAACACACAGCAATTGCAATAACAACCCACCAAGCAGGAGCGAGTGGCCACCAGTCGACTTGGGTGGGAGCAATAATATCGTGTAGACCATCAAGTGGAGAGGTTTGCATGATTTATTTTCTCACTAATTGCAGTTCCAGCGCAGTGGCTGCATCAAATGATAATAGGGTGAGTCCAGACTTTGTTAAGCGATTAATGCGTGCGCTAAATGCGTGCTCGGCATTTTTGGCAAATCGTTGTCTAAAGCTCTTGTCCATTAAGGGCAGGGCAAATTGCTGATTATTAGCACTGACGGTTACCGTTTGTTTAAAAGCAGGTAATTGATGTTCAAAGGGGTCGCTAATATGACACCCAATCAGTTCGCAATGACGCGCTAAAAGTTCAAGTTGCTTAAAGCTGGCGTCATCCAAGGCGTTAAAATCAGACACGATATAAACCAAACTACCGGGCTTAGCTAAGTGATTTAAACGTTTGAGGTTATCGCTAAAATTATTCGCGGCCGGCTTATCAATGTTCTCAAGAGCCAGCTGATGCGCATCGCATAAATTATGGCATAGTTTTAATACCGCTTTTTCACGAGCGCTGGGTTTTAGCTCTAAATGCGAGTGCTGATTAAACACAATACCGCCAATTCTGTCGCCACGCTGACACGCTGACCACGCAACTAAGGCGCTAATATGTGCCGCTTGCACCGATTTTAACAGTAATTGCGAGCCAAATAGCATTGAGTTTGAAAAGTCAGTAAACACAAATACCGGGCGCTCTTTTTCTTCTTGAAAAAGTTTAGTGTGGGTTTCGCCTGTGCGCGCGGTAACGCGCCAATCAATAGAGCGTATATCGTCACCGTTTTGATAATGACGCACTTCGGCAAATTCCATACCCCGGCCTTTGTGGGGCGCAAGGTATTGCCCCGCCAAGGTGTTTTTTATTCTAACTTTAGGTGCCAGCTCAAGCAGTTGCGCTTTTGCTTTATAATACATCAGCTCTTTAAGCGATAAATTAACACCATGGCTATGGCTTAATTTAAGCCATGCCTGAGAATCAAAGTGTGTTTGCATAACTTAAGGTACTGCGACTAGTTCAACAATACGGCTAATAACCTGATCTTTTGTAATACCATCGGCTTGTGCTTCGTAACTTAGAATAATGCGATGGCGCAATACATTATGTACCACAGCTTGTATATCGTCAGGTGATACAAAATCACGACCACTTAACCACGCATGAGCGCGGGCACATTTATCCAAAGCAATCGTGGCACGTGGGCTGGCGCCGTATTCAATCCAGCGGCCAAGTTGTTCATCTAAGTTTGCACCTTCTCGAGTGGCTATGATCAGTTGCACTAGGTACTGCTCTAATGGCTCGGCCAAATACAGACCTAAAATTGCTTTTCGCGCAGCAAACAAATCGGTTTGTGAAATTTGCTCAAGCACTGGGGCTTCATCATTAAGTGCTTCACCACGGGTTAAACGTAAAATATCAAGCTCATGCTCAGCACCTGGGTAATTAATACTTAAGTGCATTAAAAAGCGGTCTAATTGCGCTTCTGGTAGAGGGTAAGTACCTTCTTGCTCAAGCGGGTTTTGTGTTGCCATCACTAAAAACAGGTCACTGAGTGGATAGGTGTTTTTGCCTACCGTGACTTGGCGCTCGGCCATCGCTTCTAATAATGCCGATTGTACTTTTGCCGGTGCTCGGTTTATTTCGTCCGCTAAAATGAGGTTATGAAATAAAGGGCCTTTTTCAAATACAAACTCACTGGTTTGTTGGCGATAAATATCGGTGCCGGTCACATCGGCTGGTAATAAATCTGGGGTAAACTGAACACGCTGAAACGAGCCTTCAATACCTCTTGCTAAGGCATTAACTGCGCGTGTTTTTGCAAGCCCAGGTGGGCCTTCAACTAATAAATGGCCATCGGCTAGTATAGCAATTAATAGTGCTTGAGTGAGCGCAGGCTGGCCAATAATTTGGGTGTCTAAATACGTTTTTAATTGTGAAAATGCGTTAGCTGCCATAATAAGTGGACTGTCCTCGTCAGCTTAAATAATACCTAAATTGGTTAGGTAACAAATACTGAGCTAGTTATAAGGTTTATAAGTGGATAACTCAAGAGTTAGACTGATTTTTTAAAAATAGTTCGTTATTTTTTAACGATTTTTTAGCCTAACATAAAACTTTGTAAAACCAGCTAAAAAAGCCTATTGTATTACCCTCATACAATGTATGTAGTGATTTACAATGGCGCTTTTGTATTAATTTACCTTTATCTATTGGCTTTATCACACGGGTTGTTTAGAATCGGAGAAAACATACAGGTCTGACCTGTCAGCGGGAGAGAATAATAAATGTCTGAGCAAAACATACTTAAAACACCAAAAGGCGACCGTATTGCCATCGTAAGCGGCTTACGTACTCCTTTTGCTAAGCAAGCGACTGCGTTCCACCATGTACCAGCATTGGATATGGGTAAGCTAGTAGTTAATGAAATGCTTGAGCGATTAAATTTCGACAAGTCAGAAATCGATCAATTGGTTTTTGGGCAAGTAGTACAAATGCCAGAAGCGCCAAATATTGCGCGTGAAATTGTATTGGGTACTGGGATGCCAGTATCGGTTGATGCGTACTCTGTATCGCGTGCTTGTGCGACGAGTTTTCAAGCGATAGCAAACGTTGCCGAATCAATTATGGCAGGCTCTGTGAGCGTAGGTATTGCCGGTGGTGCCGATTCATCATCTGTATTGCCAATTGGTGTAAGTAAAAAATTAGCGGGTAGCTTAGTTGATTTAAACAAAGCACGTACGCTTGGTCAGCGTTTAAAAATATTCTCAAAACTACGTTTAAAAGATTTATTGCCAGTGCCGCCAGCGGTTGCTGAGTACTCAACGGGTTTATCAATGGGACAAACAGCTGAGCAAATGGCTAAAACCCATAATATTAGCCGTGAAGATCAAGATGCTTTAGCACATCGTTCTCACTCATTAGCAACTCAAGCTTGGGCAGATGGCAAGTTAAAAGATGAAGTAATGACGGCGCACTTACCGCCTTATAAAAGCTTTATTGAAGAAGATAACAATATTCGTAAAAACTCAACGGTTGAAGGTTATGCCAAGCTTAAACCCGTATTTGATCGTCAGCACGGCTCTGTGACTGCCGCTAATGCAACCCCATTAACCGATGGCGCAGCTGCAGTGTTAATGATGAGCGAAAGCAAAGCAAAAGCATTGGGTTACGAAATTTTAGGTTATGTGCGCAGTTTTGCGTTTTCAGCTATAGGCGTAGAAAAAGACATGCTAATGGGGCCTGCCCACTCAACGCCAATCGCGCTTGATAGAGCAGGTATTACGTTAGCTGATTTAGACCTTATAGAAATGCATGAAGCGTTTGCATCGCAAACCTTAGCGAATATGAAAATGTTTGCTTCAGATAAATTTGCACAAGAGCACTTAGGGCGTAATAAAGCCATAGGTGAAATTAACATGGATAAGTTTAACGTTAACGGCGGTTCACTCGCTTATGGTCACCCATTTGCGGCAACCGGCGCGCGTTTAATCACACAAAGCTTATACGAGCTTAAGCGTCGTGGCGGTGGTTTAGCGTTAACGACTGCCTGTGCTGCGGGTGGTTTAGGTGCAGCCTTTGTATTGGAGAGTGCGTAATGACAGATTCAGTATTTAATTTAACGGTTGATGATAACAAAATAGCCGTGGTAACCATTGATGTGCCGGGTGAAAAAATGAATACCCTGCGTGACAGCTTTGCTGACGATTTAAAAGCATTATTAGCACAGGCTAAAGAGCATGCTGTTAAGGGTATGGTATTTATTAGTGGCAAAAGTGATAACTTCATTGCCGGTGCTGATGTAAAAATGTTAGACGGTGTTGAAAAACGCGAAGATGCATTAGCTATCAGCGAATTATGCCATCAAGCATTTTTTGATATGAAAAAACTACCGTATACCACGGTTAGTGCTATACATGGCCCTGCTTTAGGTGGTGGTTTAGAGTTTGCTTTAGCCTGTGATTACCGCGTAGGTACAGATAGCGATTTAACTAAAATTGGTTTACCAGAAGTACAACTAGGTTTATTGCCTGGCGGTGGTGGTACACAACGCTTAACTAAAATCGTGGGTATTCAAAAAGCCCTTGAGTGGATGCTAACTGGTAAGCAAATTCGTCCAAAACAAGCTAAAAAAGCCGGTGTATTGGATGATTGTGTTCCACAAAGCGTACTGCTAAAAGTGGCCAAAGAGTTTGCGGCGAAGAAAAAGCCACAAGCTAAAGAGCCTAAACTTGATAAGGTCAGCAAGTTATTAGAATCAAACCCGTTTGGTCGTAACTTTATCTTTAAAAAAGCTAATGAAAACGTACTTAAAAAAACAGGTGGTCACTACCCAGCGCCGCTTGCGATTATTAAAGCGGTTCGTGCAAGCGTAGAGCTTGATGAAATGAAAGCGTATAAAACCGAAGCCGAAGGCTTTGCTACGTTAGTAATGAGTGATGAGTCTAAAGCACTTCGCGGTATTTTCTTTGCAACCACTGAAATGAAAAAAGAATGGCGCAACGATGATGCTCCCGCGATTAGTAAAACTGCCGTGTTAGGTGGTGGCTTAATGGGCGCAGGTATTGCCCATGTGAGTGCGGTCAAAGCTAAATTGCCGGTCCGTATTAAAGATGTGGCAGAGCAGGGCATAAGTAATGCCATGAACTACACTTACAAAATTTTAGATAAGCGTCTTAAACGCCGTATTATGTCTAAAGCCGATATGCAGTTAACGATGAACCGTATAACCGGCACTACCGATTACAGCGGTTTTAAACACATAGATTTAGTGATAGAAGCAGTATTTGAAGACTTAGAACTGAAGCAAGGTATGGTTGCTGATGTAGAGCAGCATTGCCAAGCAAACACCATTTTTGCCAGTAATACCTCATCATTACCTATTTCGCAAATTGCAGCTAAAGCAGCGCGTCCTGAAAATGTAATTGGTTTACATTATTTCTCACCAGTAGAGAAAATGCCACTGGTAGAAATTATTCCTCACGAAGGCACCTCAAAAGAAACGATTGCTCGTGTAGTTAACTTTGCGCGTAAGCAAGGTAAAACGCCAATTGTGGTAAAAGATATGGCTGGTTTTTATGTTAACCGTATTTTAGCGCCATACCTGAATGAGGCGGCAAACTTAATGCTTGCCGGTGAGCCAATTGAAAAAATTGACGCAGCCTTAGTTGAGTTTGGTTTTCCAGTAGGGCCGTTGGCACTGCTTGATGAAGTCGGTATTGATATTGGTTCTAAAATCGCGCCAATTCTTGAAAAAGAACTCGGTGAGCGTTTTAAAGGCCCAGATGCTTTCTCACGTATGATTGATTCAAAACGCTTAGGCCGTAAAACGGGTCGTGGTTTTTATGAATACGACAAGAAAGGCAAAAAGGTTGATGAGTCAGTCTACGAGCTACTGGGTGTAACCCCAGCTCCACGTTTAAATAAAAACGAAATTGCTAAGCGTTGTATCTCACAAATGCTTAATGAGGCCGTTCGCTGTTTAGATGACGGTATTATTGCCAGCCCGCGTGATGGTGATATTGGTGCTATTTTTGGTATTGGTTTCCCACCATTCCTAGGTGGCCCGTTTAGCTACATGGATAAATTAGGCGCAGGTAAAATAAGCTCTGATATGTCTACTCTGGCTAACAGCAACGCTATTTTTACACCTTGTGATACTTT
Organism: Pseudoalteromonas sp. G5_S1_54_S4; assembly: GCF_054968565.1. Taxonomy (NCBI): domain Bacteria; kingdom Pseudomonadati; phylum Pseudomonadota; class Gammaproteobacteria; order Alteromonadales; family Pseudoalteromonadaceae; genus Pseudoalteromonas; species Pseudoalteromonas sp. G5_S1_54_S4. The sequence goes on from NZ_JBQKUL010000007.1 coordinate 107,156, forward strand.
ACTTGCAATGGCTGACAAGGGCGATAAGTTTTACACTACAGCCGCTAAAAAAGCTGAAATTGAGATAGCGCAAGGTGATGATAAATCAACTGACACTCCAAATGAGACGACTGAACAGAAAGATTAATGTTTTAAGTTAACGTAAAAAAGCCGCAAATTATGCGGCTTTTTTGTGTTCGATAATCAACAATAATACTTAATCAATCGAATTGGTAAAAGTTGCGTCTGGACGCTTATTTACAGTAACGCTTCAATGGCCTTTTTATCTTTATCAGGCATGTTGTCGACCACCAAATTAAACGAGTTATCAATCATACGCTCAATTTCACCCTGTGGTACTGAGCCATCTAAAATCACGGTATTCCAAAGGCGTTTATTCATATGATAACCAGGAATAACGGCAGGGAAAATATCTCGTAATGATTGCGCCTCATCAGGATCGCACTTTAAGTTTAGCCACCAAATAGGCTCGCCATTTTCGTCGGTTTCACCCTCATTGCTAAGTGCAAGAGTGGCAAACATTTTATGATTTACTTTATACACATCAACATCTTTAGCAAAAGGCTGGGTTAGTTTAACTAACGGCTTGTTCATTAAATAGGTATGTACAGTTTGTTGGTTCATGAGCCATTCCTTGAGGTCATAATCGATAACTTAACCATAGCAGCTTTTTGCCACTAGATAACACGAGTTTAAGTCTAAATTACAGATTTATAAGTCAGTACGAAGTAAGAAGCTAATCATATCACTTTATTGTTGAACAAAATCAGTTTCGTGGTATGTTTCTCGCAATCAAAAAAACAATAGGAATTCACCCATGCCAAAGGCAAGTGATGTTAAAAAAGGGACGGCTATTGACTTTAATGGCCGTGTATTAGTAGTAAAAGATATCGTACGTTCTGTACCACAAGGTCGTGCCGGTGGTAGTTTATACCGTATGCGTTTATACGATGTGGTCACGGGTAGCAAAGTTGACGAAACATTTAAAGACAGCGACATGCTTAACCTTGCTGATTTAACCCGTCGTGAAGCCATGCTGTCGTACATTGATGGCGATGAGTATGTCTTTATGGATAATGAAGACTACACGCCTTACAACTTGGCTAAAGACGCCATAGCTGAAGAGATTCAGTTTGTTAACGAAGAGACCCAAGGCGTGCATGTTATTGTGATTGATGGTGCGCCAGTTGGGCTTGATCTTCCTTCAAGTGTTGAACTTGTAGTTGAGGAAACCGACCCTTCAATTAAGGGGGCTTCAGCCAGCGCGCGTTCAAAGCCTGCTCGTTTATCAACCGGCTTAACTATTCAAGTGCCAGAGCATATTTCTACGGGCGATCGCATCCGTATTAATACCGCAGAGCATAAGTTTATGGGCCGTGCTGACAAGTAAGCCGCTATAAATCTATGATGATTAGCCGAGTATTTAAGTTGCTCGGCTTTTTTGCGTCTGATTTGCCCCTCAAATTGATTAAGCATTATTGCTGATTAGCAGCATGCGTTGCTTCAAATTTAGCCAATTTAACGCTATTATACGCACCTTATTTTTGAGCAAGTTGAGGTAGTGGTGTTATTTATTTTGCTTAGCGGTGTATTTATAGCGCTTATGTATTTAGAAACCATTAAAAAGGGCATGCCTGTTAAACGCTGGTTATTTTTAGGTGGCGTGTTTGGTCCTGTTGCTTGGTGCTTGTTTAATATGCATTATCGACGTGCATTGATACGCAATATAGGTGTAAATGCGTGTCTATGGCGTGCTTAACTGGTCGCTCTAATTAAACTGAGTTTTGATTGGCTTTGTTGTTGTTTTAAAAACGCAGTAAATTCATCTTTTGAGAGTGGTTTAGAGTAGTAATAACCCTGCAGTGTTTCACAGTTTAGCTCTTCAAGTATGCTTATTTGTGACGCTTGCTCCACCCCTTCGGCAACTACATGCAAATCAAGGTTATGCGCAATAGTGACGATAGAGTCCACCATATTGCGGCCACGTTCAGTCTTCATATCATCGATAAAGGCTTTATCTACCTTAAGCGTATTGAGTGGAAACTGCTTTAAATACGCAAGTGATGAATAGCCGGTACCAAAGTCATCCATTGCTAAGTGAATACCACGGGCACTTAAAGAGCGCATAATCGCAATGGCTTCTTGTGGATCGTCCATTACGGTGCCTTCAGTTATCTCAAGCTCTAAAAAGTACGAGGGCAGTTCATTTTTTTGTAAAATCACATCTATGCGCGAGGTTAGATCGGGTAGGCTAAATTGTTTTGCTGATAAGTTAACAGCAACACGGGCATTAAATAAGCCTGCATCTAACCACTGTTTTACATCGCGACAAGCTTTGTTTAAAACTACTTCACCAATTTCAATAATTTGCCCTGTTTCTTCGGCAATTGGAATAAATACCCCTGGGCTAATAACCCCCTTTTTCGGGGTAATAAAACGTACCAACGCTTCCATTCCAGCAAGCTTACCAGTACGAATATTCATTTTAGGCTGGTAATACACCTCAAAATGATCTTCTTTTAAGCCAAAGCGCATTAGGTTTTCTATTTGCAGTCGTTTTACTGCTTGGCGGTTCATGGTGTCATTAAAGAACAGGTAGCTATTGCCTTTCTTTTTAGCATGATACATCGCAGTATCGGCGTTCTTTAATAGTATTTCGGGGGTGTTACCATCTTCGGGAAACAACACTATACCAACGCTTGAGGTGATAGCAAGTTCATGGCCTGCCATTTTAAATGGTGTAGCTATGGCCGCCAAAAACTGTTTAGCCATGCGAGTGATAGTGAGAATATCGTTGGTGTTTGACATTACTAGCGCAAATTCATCGCCGCCAAGGCGATAAAATACGTCATTTTCACGGGTGAGCTTATTTAAACGCATAGCAAGCTTTGCCAGTAAACTATCACCTAATTGATGGCCTAATGAGTCGTTTATCTTTTTAAAGTTATCTAAATCAAATACGAGTAATGCATGATGAGAATGCTGCTTTGCAAGTTTTTGTAAGTCAGAAAAAAACAAATTACGGTTGGGTAAGCTGGTGGTGCGATCTCTGTTTGATAAATTATTCAGTTCAGATTCGGTCTTTTTACGTTCGGTTAAATCTGAATACACCACCACATAATTGGTTATTTGATTTTGTGCGTTTTTAATTTCGTCTATTGAGATTTCAAATGGCAGCAGAGCATGATCGCTATTGCGAAGCTTTACTTCTTCTTGAATATGTTCGTGCTTTCTAACGGTATTTTTTATAGATTCTATATAGCTTTTGTCGTAACCGGCTAAATGAAACTCTTTCTTTAGGTATTGCTCGCGTACGCCGCCAAACAAAGTTAAAAAGCTTGGATTAATATCCACAAGCCTAAAGTCTTTATCATAAATGGCCAGCGCATCAGTGAGTGACTCAACACATTTTGCAAATAAGTTAAGTCGATCTTCCGTTGATTTTAACTGCGAGATATCTCTGACTGTGCCAGTCATTCGCAGTGGGCTTAGGTTAGCGTCTTTTTCAATGATTTTTCCGCGGTCGAGCACCCAGTGCCATTTACCAAAGCTGTCTTTAATACGATAAGTTGCTTCAAAAAAAGTACTTTCTTCGGCAAAGTGTTTTTTTAGTAGGTAATCAACATGGGTTAAATCGCGGGGGTGGATCAAGCTTTTATTCGGTGGAAATTCTACTAGGTTATTACTATTCATCACGTATTTGTCATTGATACGAATAACTTTACCGGTTTTGATATTCCAATCCCATAGAGTATCACCACTGCCTTCTACGGTACTTTTTAACCGTTTTTCAGAAAGCTGTAATTGAGAGTGTGAACGCTTGAGTGAGTGAACAACCGTTAACAAGTAAACCACAACTAACGACATTATTGCGCACACGCTAACGACTAGCGCATTTAAATTCAAGTTAAACGATGACTCGAATGCACTCGCAGAGTAGGCTGTGGCCAAAGTGGCCAACAATAGAATGTATTTTATTATTTTTATTTTTTTCATTGTCTTACTTCTTATTAACAAAAGACAATCTAAATCAAGCGCGAGCAAGAGTCAAAGAGAATGCGAATAAAGTGGTAGTTTCTCAGACAGATTGACAGATTTGGCACTTAAAAGCTCATATCTTGGGCGATCTGCATTAAAAATTTCAGCGGCGTAGGCTTTTAAATCTTCAAGCGTTAATGCGTTTAAAGAATCCAGCAGGCGTTGCTGCATATTAAACCGATGATCGCCATTACCTATAGCAAGCCATAAACGTTGTGAACGTAAACGCAAATTTTTGTCTTTTTCAGCAATATGGGTTGTTAATCCATGTTTTTGTTGCAGCCAGTCTTGTTCTGTTAGTTCATTAATTGTTGCTAAATACTGGCTAATAAATAAATTATGCCTGTGCAGTAACGTGGTGGGCTCAAATTTTGGTGATTGTATATAAAAGGCAATACCAGCACGGGTATTAAAAGGAGCGTATCCTGCCCCTACTAAATAACCGAGTTGTTGCGTGGTTCTGAGTTCATTAAAGTAATCTTGATTAATTAAATGATTCAGCGCCATCATTTTCACTTTTTCATTAACGTCATCGCTTTGTGCTTGGTAGTAAATCACCATGGCATTATCGCTGCAGGCAAGTTCAAGCTCGTAGCGGGTCACTTTAGTGATTTCATAAAGTGGGCGCTTTAAATCGTCGATAACGGCTGATTTTTTAAGGTGCTGGGCGACCTTCTTTTGAAACTCAAGCGCATCATTTTGCTGCCAATTACCATGTAAAAAAGACTCAACATGAAGGGCATTAAAAAACGCTTGTCTAAATTCATTAAACTGATGGAAACAGGTGTCTTTGAGTGCGTTTGCTAACTCGTCAGGCTGAGGATTCCACGGCATTATTTTAGCGCCTAAAATACTAAATAGCTCACTAACGGGTTTGTTTTGATTGCTATTACGCCAATGCCTTACCAGTTGCTTTTTATATTCTGCAAAGCGTTTGGCACAAATTTTTACGTTAAATAGTGCATCAATCAGCTGATCGACTAATTCGAGTTGGCTTGAAGAAAGCCCCGCAGTGTGAAGCGTTAAGCCACCTTGATGAGAGGTTAAGTGATAACTTAAGCCCGCAAGTTCCGCTGGGTAAAACTGTTCGCCAACACTGTCCATGAATAAATCTGAAAATAACCGCGTCAGTGCCATATGTTTCACATCTTTTACTGCAAAGTCAGAGTCCATGGCTAAATAAAAATGCCCTTTGGCGACTCTAAAGGTGGCGTCTTGTTTAAACCAAAAGTCAAAGCCTGCTTCTTTTACCAGTAATGTTGGATATCGTTGCTGTGATTCAACCGGATATAAAATGACATCTTTAGCTAAATAAGGATTAGCCGTGGGCAATAGCATTTCACTTTGTGGCTGGCTAATCTGTGCAAGTGCTTCGAGCCAATGTAGCGACAATTTTTCAATTTTATAGGGGGTGTTATACCAAGCAGCTGTGTGTTCAGGCTCTACATCAGGATGAATAAGCACTAAACGCATGTTGTGCGGAGTTAACCACTGCATAGCCATTTCATGCGTGCTGGCTTTAAAGCCCTCCATTAAATAGTCACCCTGTAAGTAATTAACTTCATCGTAGTGTTGCATGTTAATACTTAAATTACTGACCCAATCAATTAGGCGAGACTTTTCTTGGTTATCAAATGCGATTTGTAATAGTTTTTGCTTATCTTGATATAGGCGAGGTAGTTTGCTGGTGTTGTTATTAATTAAACAAATGTATTCAAACACCATTTCAATAATATCTTCGTAGTATTCAATGCCTTCATCGGTCAGCGCCATACTAATATTAAAGTCTTTAAAGTTACTACCGTTGATGCCACCTCCGGCAGAAAGAGCATTGATCCAGCCTTGTTCTTTTAGTACTGAATACAACGAGCCTTGTCCTTCATACCCTAGTAAGTGGGCAATAAAACTAACAGTTTTATGACGGTAAAAATCGTCAATGTTTGGCATAGCAAAGCTAATAATCAGCTTTTGTACATGCTTGTGTGGCTCAATATGGAGCAACTTACCCAAGTCTTGGCTGCGATAAAGCGGTGCCTCTATGGGTGGCTTTAACTTGCTGTTATTGCCTTTAATCTGCCAGAAATATTGAGTTGCCCATGCCTCAAGAGTATCTAATGATTCATTGGCACAAATCACTAGGGTCATCCATTGAGCTTGGTAATGCTGATTAAAAAAGTCGCGTAACTCATCACTAATACAGCGTTTTCTATCAGCTAATGTTTGTAGGTTGCCTACAGAGAACTTAGCAAACGGATGTGCAGGGTTAACCGTTTCTTTATGCACTTGATAGATGCGCCGGCCATCATCTTTAATCTTTAATTTAAACTCAGCCTCAATAGCATTACGTTCTTTTTCTGTTTCTGCTGGGTTTAGTGTAGGCGCTATAAAAAATCGGCTAAATTGCGCTAATGCTGTTTCAATATGATGGTTATTAATATCAAAGAAATAGCAGGTATGCTCTGTGCCAGTCCACGCGTTGGTATTGCCACCAGACTGCGAGACAAAATTATTAAAACTTCCTGATTCAGGATAAAGGTCAGTGCCTAAAAACAACATATGCTCTAAAAAGTGCGCTAGGCCTTGTCTATCAAGTGGATCATCAAAGTGACCAGCGTTAACAGCCATGGATGCGGCAGCTTTTGCTGAGTCTTGATCGTGCACTAAAAGTACTTTTAGACCATTGTCCAGTGTTAGTGTGCGGTAAGCTCTGTTATCATTGGTGCTGATTTTCAAATGATGCTCCTGAAACTAAACGTATAATTGTTAACAACAGATGATAACTTCAGGAATGCAATGCTATTTACCTGAACATCATGAAAGAACTATTTTAAGAAAATAAATAGGTTTGAGTTATTAATATAGCGGAAATTCGAGCAAACTGGCTACTGTTTTATATTCTTTAATTGGTTGATTTTTTATGAAAACAATCTTGATAATGCGTCATGGTGAAGCAATACCGATGCACTCTGATGATGTCAGTAGAAATTTGACTCCTTTGGGCCATCAGCAGGTAGAAAAAATGGGGCTGTGGTTACAAAAAAAGCATGCTCCAACGGGGTTATTAGTGAGTCCTTATGTAAGAGCGCAGCAAACAGCTGAGGGTGTTAAAAAAAATAATACCTTTTTATTTGAAGAGACCTGCCAAGATATTATTCCTGAAGGTAACCCGCAGGTTGCTGCAGATTACTTAGAAACGTTAATCGCGCTTCATCCAGAATGCGATACTTGGCTTGTGGTTGCCCATATGCCTATGGTGAGCTATTTGGTTGATCAGTTGTGTGCTGGGCACATGCCTATTTTTAATACCGGCGCTGTTGCACAAATTAGTTATGATGAAACTCGCCACAAAAGTGATTATATCACCATTAATGCACCAGCGAATGTAGATGCATAGCGTGTAAATTAGCATTTAGCTAAGCCACTTTCTATTAAATAAATGTCAATACTTTTAGGTATTTGTCTACAGTAGAATTGTTAACCACATACTAAAACTCACCACACTCAAAACTGTCGATAAAACAACCGCACTGGCTAACGTATCTTGATGTTGTTTTATTTGGCATGCAATTAAGTACGCATTAACCCCCAAGGGGGATGCGCTCAATAATACGAGTACTTTTAACAGCGACTCATTAATAGCAAATACATGTGAGCCTAACACTAATACTAAGGCGGGCAATATAACTAGCTTTAACAGGCTGGCAATAACTGCCGCTTGCCAGTTATCGCTAATTTTATAAAAAGCTAAGTTTGCGCCTAAAACAAATAACGCACAGGCAATGGCAGGTTTAGCTAAAAGCGCTAAGCCATTAGTTAAATCAGAAAATAAAGTAATCCCTGCTAAATTTACCAATAAACCCGTGCTAATACTCAATACGACAGGGTTGAGTAGCATATTTTTGGCAAATGTTGACCAAGAAAACGCATGACTGGCACTGTTTGCACTAATTAAAAAGGTAAGGGTGAACAATAGCGCGCTATGAAAGGTGATGATCATAAAAATAATGCCCATCATTTGCTCACCCATGGCGGCTATGATAATGGGCAAGCCCACCAATACGGTATTTGAATAACTACTGCCAAGGGCAAATACACTGTGACGTTCATATTGAGGATGTTTAGAGAGAGTGTAGCGGTCAATAATGAGCGCAAAAAAATAAATTAAAATAACGGGAATATAAAAGCTTAAAAAGCCATTTAAGCTCACGCTGGTTTTTAAGTCTGCCTGGGCCATATTTAAAAATAAAAAACTGGGTACACTAATGTAAAAAGTAAATTTACTGAGCCCTGTTATATGAATGCGTTCTAAAAACTGACTTCGGCTTGCTATGTAGCCACATAACACAATAAAAATAAGCGGAAATATAATCGAAAATATATGCACTAAAAAAGACTCTTATTGATTGGCTCTAGTGCTCAGCGTCTAAACTCATCACTTTGCGGTAAGTTAATTAATATGAGTACCGCCCCTTTACCGCCATACTCAAGCGGAGCTTGGTGCATAGCAATTACATCGGGGTGTTGCACTAAATATTGCGGTACTTTATGCCTGAGGATATGGCCGCCAATTCCGTGTACAACACAGGCACAATAGTAATGCTTTTTTTTACACTCATGAATAAGCCCTGCGAGTTCATCTTTGGCTATCTCTTTATTTAAGCCATGCAGGTCGAGGGTTAAATCAGGAATAAAATCCCCTCGACGAAGTTGTTTGGCTAAAAAACGATCCTGACCCTGTTGTACATAATTAACGGTACCATGTGTGTCTATATCGGGCACATATTCATCAGAAAAGAAAAATTCTGACTGTTGTTGCTTTTTTTGCTGGGCAAATTGCTTCGCTTGTGACACTTTAGGTTTATTGCTAAAACGGTGAGTGTCTTGTTTAAATACACGCGCACCACTGATACTTTGACGGAACAAGTCAATGTCGTCAGGACTAATTAGGCTGTTTGAGTGGGGATCTTTTTTCATAGCGGCAGTCTAAACAAAAAAGCGGTAAAAATCGAGTAAAAAGGTGTGATACCCAAGCAGCTTTGAGGTGCATAGTACAGCGCCATTAAGGTTAATTTAAAAGCGATTTATACTGCGTTATTGATTTGAACAATAGAGTGACTATTATTTGCAATCAAAGCCTTACCTAAATCGCTTTTAACACTAACTGCGCTCGCACCTAAAGGTGGCTTGGGTATACAATAGGGCAATCATGGGGCCAATGATGCGCCCCGATTGAGTTTATTTTTTTTGAAAGTAGCAGGCAGATAATACTGATGAGTGAATTACTAATAGAAGAAGCAACCCTAGATGAAGCTGTTGCAGAACTTTCAACCTTACACGATTGGCTTCGTTGGACAACTAGTCAATTTGCAAGTAGCGGTATTTTCTTTGGTCATGGCACCGATAACGCATGGGATGAAGCGGTAAGTTTGTTATTACCGGCGCTTAGTTTGCCTATCGATGCACCCAAAGAGCTGATGCATGCGCGTTTAACCAGTACTGAAAAAAATCGTTTAGCGGGCTTAATTGCCGAGCGCATTAACGATTTTACCCCAGTACCTTACCTTACCAACATTGCATGGTTTGCTAACATGCCATTTTATGTGGATGAACGCGTATTAATTCCTCGCTCGCCTTTTGCTGAGCTTATTAATAATCGCTTCACCCCTTGGTTAGAAAAACCAGAGTCAGTAGGGCGTATTTTAGATTTATGTACAGGCTCAGGTTGTATTGCTATTGCCTTGGCACAAGCGTTCGAGAATGCGCAAGTTGATGCGGTTGATATATCCTATGAAGCGCTTGAAGTGGCTGATATTAATATCACTGACTATCAACTAAGTGATCGCGTACTACCGATTCAGTCTGACGTATTCAGTGGTGTACCTGGGCAAAAATACGACTTAATCGTAGCAAATCCACCGTACGTTGATGCTGAAGATATGGCTGATTTACCACGTGAATTTCACCATGAACCAGAGCTAGGATTAGCATCGGGACACGATGGTCTTGATGTAACACGTACTATTTTAGATCAAGCTAGTGAGCATCTAACAGATAACGGTTTGTTATTTGTCGAAGTAGGTAACTCTATGGTACATATGGATGCACTGTATCCAGGCGCACCATTTGAATGGATTGAGTTTGAACAAGGCGGATTAGGGGTGTTTGTTATTAGCAAACAACAACTAGATGCCTACTTTGCACAGTAATAATTAGTACTAGCCATTCATCCGAAATGGCTGGGCAAAACAATAGCCGAGTTAATCCTCGGCTATAAGTCATTAGGAATGAGGAAAGTTAATGGCAGGTAATAGCATAGGGCAGTTATTTAAAGTGTCCACCTTTGGCGAAAGCCACGGCGTTGCATTAGGCGGCGTAGTGGATGGCACGCCCGCAGGCCTTGAAATCACTGAGGCCGACATACAACACGATTTAGACAGACGCAAACCTGGGCAAAGTCGCTATACCACGCAGCGCCGTGAGAGCGACCAAATCAAAATTTTAGCGGGCGTTTTTGAAGGTAAAACCACTGGTACTAGCATTGGTTTATTAATTGAAAATACCGATCAACGTTCACAAGATTATGGCAAAATTAAAGACGTATTTCGCCCAGGCCACGGTGACTATACCTACTGGCACAAATACGGCCTTCGCGATTACCGTGGTGGTGGCCGTTCATCTGCGCGCGAAACCGCTATTCGGGTTGCCGCAGGCGCTATTGCTAAAAAGTATTTAAAGCAATTTCATGGTATTGAAGTACGTGCGTGTTTGAGCCAATTAGGGCCAATTAAAGCCGAAAATTACGATTGGGATGAGGTGGAAAATAACTTATTCTTTTTCCCAGACGTTAGCAAGCTTGAAGCACTCGATGAATATATGCGCGAGCTTAAAAAGCAAGGCGACTCAGTGGGCGCGAAAGTCAAAGTGGTCGCTAAAAATGTGCCTGTTGGTTTAGGTGAGCCGGTATTTGATAGGCTAGATGCCGAACTTGCACATTCATTAATGAGTATTAACGCTGTAAAAGGCGTTGAAATTGGCGATGGCTTTGATGTGGTTGAGCAAAAAGGCTCAGAGCACCGTGATGAGTTAACCCCTGATGGTTTTACCTCAAATCATGCCGGCGGCGTATTGGCAGGTATTTCTACAGGGCAAGATATAATCGCATCCATTGCGCTTAAGCCAACATCAAGCATTACCATTCCCGGTAATAGTATTAATACCGAAAATGAATCGGTTGAGATGATCACCAAAGGTCGTCACGATCCTTGTGTAGGCATTCGTGCTATTCCGATTGCTGAGGCAATGATGGCCATTACTTTAATGGATCATTTACTACGTCAACGCGGTCAAAACCCACATGTTAACCACGAACACGGGCCAATTAAAGGCGCTATTTAAGCGCCTTTAATTATAATAAATGCGGCTGATATTTGATGCCGCACTTACATAACTGACTATACTTAAATACGGTCAATGGCTTGTTTCGCAACCATATAGAGTTTTTTAATCATTAAACCTAACACCCAACGGATAAATTGAGTTGTGAGCTCTACTACCTCGTATGACGCTTTACCTACAAAAGCAAGCATATGGCCAATTAAACCCTTTAACTCTTCTGTAAGCTCTACAAACTTAACCACAGATTCATGTAAGCATCGCGCTAAAATATCATAAAAAGTTAACCCAACGCTAAGACCTGCTTGTGCAGAAATAAAGGCATATTGGCCAGTTTTCTTTAAAAAGGTAATTAAGCCATCGGTAATAATTCGCTGCCATCTAAGTGAGAACGTCACGTTATAGCGCAGAGCATATTTTAAAACTGTATGATTATAGTGAAGAGTTTTTAGTGAGCTTTCCATGCTTCCATAATCTTTGTGTGCAGCTACAGTATTAACATAACCGGGTGTGTTTTCTTCCATAGAGTGTGCACCAATATTAAAAAACGATCCTTCATTCATCGCCGTTTGGTATTCGCTTGAGGTATGACTAAATGGCCAAGCTGGTACGCAAGGTACAGGATCTGCACCGTGCGTTACACGGTACTGACCAACATTATGTGCAGCTGAATGCACCGAATGATTTAGCACAACCCTTGGCGCACCAAACGTATATAAATTAGTGGGAATACCTTGCTCACTTGCCCATATTGCTGATAGTTGGGCAATCGCACCACCTAAACTATGGCCAACAAGGTGCAAACACTTAGGTTTATGCTGCTTGACATAACTTGCAAACATCGGCTTCATGCTGGTAAAGGCTTTCTCAAAGCCAGAGTGCACTTCTAAGTTTTTAGGGCCATGGGTAATTGCTACGTTTAAGTTTGTTAGCCAATCAGCGCAGGAAGTAAAAACGGTGCCACGAATACCAATAATATGGTGGCCTTCAAATTGTGGAGAGATTCCTTGTGCGGTTAATGCAAATCCTGTGGTGCGGTTTAGGAGTTGATTGATTAAGCCACCACTAACTCCTTTTATTTGGTTGTTGGTGATTTTAAAGTTTTTTATAAATGTCGGGTTGAAATCACCGTTAAAACTTGTTGAAGTCCTAATATCGTAAACCCTTGCTGCGACACTCGCTGCAATGCTTGGCGGTAATACTGCTTGGACTTTT
>NZ_JBQKUL010000008.1:0-111201 GCF_054968565.1 Pseudoalteromonas sp. G5_S1_54_S4
TGGCCTCGCAGCCTGATAATTCCGGTATAATCCTGCCCTTTCAAATGACAAGGAATGTTTCATGAGTAAACCCGCTGCCCGATTGGGCGATATGCACGTCTGTCCCAAAGTTGAACCCGGCCCGGTGCCCCATGTGGGCGGCCCAATTGTACAGGGTTCGACCAATGTGATTATCGGCGGCATGCCCGCCGCCCGCGTCGGCGATATGGCCGTCTGCGTTGGGCCGCCTGACAAAGCCGCCTCAGGCACATCTACTGTCTTGATCAATGGCAAACCCGCTGCCCGCATGGGCGATTCCTGCGGCCACGGAGGAAAGATTGTCATTGGCTGCCCGACGGTACTGATTGGCGATAGTGGTGGTTCTGGTGGCGGCGCTGTCGCGCCCGCCACTAGCGACAGCCATCTGCCTCAATCCCCGCAAAACAAAGAAGAAACTTTACAACGCATGGAGCAGGCCACAAAAAAAGTACAGGAATGCCGCCAAGCCAAACAGGAGCTTCCGCGCTCCCCATACAGTACGGCCGATAAGGCGCGTATTGTCGATGAGGGATTAAGCGATAAGTTTATCGTGCGTGTCATTGAGTCCAAATACGCGGGTGATAGCGGTACCATTGGCTATATGCCAGAGGGAGCAACCACCGCCACCTACTGGACAACCACTTACACACAACTAGAGCATGCCGATAAGGACGCTGAACTGATTACCAAGGCCGTTGGTATTGATTACAACCCCGAGGCCGATTACACCTTATTGCTTATTGACCAAGAACAGGCCAACGCCAAAGGCGATATGGTGAGTTTTATTCCCACCTATGGCAATTTAAGCGAGTTTTCACAAAAAGAAATTGCCGATGAATTTGAAGGCCGTGAATACCTCATCGAGCCCTGCATGACACCGGAATACAGCGAAGCCTATGAGCATATTCATGGCACCGCTAAGCGTAAAGGTGTAGACCTTAATAATAAACAGCAATTTAACAAGCACGCCAAAAGCCTCGGCTTCGATGAAGATCAGACTGTGTTGCTGGATATGCGCCACCAAATGAACAAAAAGCTCGGTGCTAACGAACAGTTTTTGGGTAACGGTATGACCAAGGACAATACCGCCAATAACCCGGTTACGCCCTTTGGTGAACCTAAGACCGGCCAAGACTATGGCCCACTGGAAACCTTCACCTACGATAAAAACCCTCAAACATTGGGCAAGCTGGAAAAAGACGGCATTGTTACCCGCATTCCACTGAATAAGTCCTAAGGAACAAACATGAAGCAATTTAATGAGATAGACCCCTTAACCATTTCCCAAGACCCCCGTGTGGTTGCCAGCATTCAAGATGACCGAAACCCTAATATTACTTATTACTTCTTAATTGATGCCGATCACTTAATATTGGCAACTGCTGACTACTTCACCGACCTTGAGACACAAGAAAGTGAATGGCTGCATTACCAAATCGAATTCCCCAAGCGCGGCTTACAGTGGTACTTGGATACCTTGCAGCACAAATTCTTTAAAACCGAGGCTGAAGGCGGCCTGCCCAAAGGCCAGTTTCATGATAAAACTGAAATTGACGGTGAGCGACTAAAGCTTGGGCGTGCTTTCAACGCCGACGGTAACGGCGGGGGCGGGTATTCTTTTGTGACCCTTGATCGTAAAGAGAGCTATGGTTCGGCAAAAGAGCACACCTTCACTGACGCGTTTTTATTCAAAGGCGGGTTGATTCAGATTCTGCTAGATATTGCCGGTAAAATTAAGGCTGGTCAGCTATAAAAAGCCATAACAAACGCAAGCAGCCGGATATTTATTCTGGCGCTTGGCTTGTGCTTATCGCTACGCTAGCACAAGCCAATCCCCTCCATAAATACCGCTGTTGCGGGCGTTACTGTATTTGAGAGTTATGGAATTAAACGAAGCAATCACATCTTACAATGAGCTATTAGGCAAATACGGTGTTCGCAATTGGAGGCTTAGTGATGTTCGTTCTGCGTCATCAGCACGAACTGTACTTAAAAAGTTTGGAGGAATGGGAAGTATAAATGATTTATATATTTGTTTTGCCAATGGTCACAATATAAATCCAGATCAAGAAGCAGCAGTAAATAGTGAGCTTCATGAATTATTAGAGTGTATTTATCAGCATTGTAAAGCAAAGGCTAAGTAGTGAGAGATACATCACAAAGTTAAAAAGTTTAGGTACCCACGCACTTCGTGCTGGTCCTACGTAAACTGTTACGTTTTTTGTTTCCAAAAACACCGCCGTTGCCAAAGGCGTTATAAATCTAGGAATCATTATGAAATGGCCTACAACTGAACAATGCTATGCGGCAATGGCAAAACTCGCTGAGTATTATATGGAAGGTGAGAAGCTGGACTATTGGATGGATTTGATTTGTAGTGGAGTTGCTAAGGACGTTTTCCCTCCAGGCAAAGGCTTCCTTGTAGATGTATATGAAGCAAGGATGTCCACGGATAAGCCTGAGCTTGAAGACTACTTGGAATTGCACCAGCTTATTTGTAGCGTATGTGTGTAGCTAAGTTAGATTTATAACCAGCGTATTAAGAGTAGACGGTGAACAGATGGCTGCTTTTTTTCACTAATTTTAGTCAACTGCTTCTTTAGTCAACTGCTTTCGCTGCTTACACAGGCGTTACCACTGTCTGCAAATGGCACTGAGCTGCCATAGATATTAACTATCAACTCAGCTCTTTTATCGCGCTACTTATCCCATCTAAACTCAGCGGGTACATGCGGTTGTTCATTAGCTGCTTTATAAAGTCAATTGATTGATAGTACGGCCAATGCTCAACCGGCTGTGGGTTGAGCCACGCGACTTTATCAAAGTGATTGGTGATTCGGTTTAACCACGCACTACCAGGTTCTTCATTCCAATGTTCTACTGAGCCGCCAGGGTAGGCAATTTCATATGGGCCCATAGTGGCATCGCCAACAAATATTACTTTGTAGTCGCTGGTAAACTTGTTGATCAGCGTCATGGTGTCAATAACGTTTGAGTGGCGGCGTTGGTTATCTTGCCAAACGTGTTCGTATAAACAGTTATGAAAGTAGTAAAACTCTAAATGTTTAAACTCGCTGTGGGCGGCGCTAAATAGCTCTTCACAGGTATGAATGTAGTCATCCATTGAACCGCCAATATCAAACAGCATCAAGACTTTTACGGCGTTGTGGCGCTCGGGGGCCATTTTTACATCGAGCATGCCACCTTGTTTGGCGGTCGCGCGAATAGTCTCGTTTAAATCAAGGGTGTCGCTTGCGCCCGTGCGGGCAAATTTGCGCAGCTTTTTAAGGGCCAATTTTATGGTACGAGAGCCAATTTCGCGGTCAGAATCTAGATTACGGTATTCGCGCTTATCCCACACTTTTACCGCTTGGCGATTGCGGTTGCCGTCTTGACCAATGCGCACGCCCTCAGGGTTATAACCATACGCACCAAAAGGTGAGGTGCCACCGGTACCTACCCACTTATTGCCGCCAGCGTGGCGTTTTTGCTGTTCTTCTAAACGCTCTTTTAGGGTTTTCATTAGCTCGTCGAGCCCGCCCATGGCTTTTAGTTGGGCTTTTTCTTCATCGCTTAGGTGCTTTTCAAACTCTTTACGCAACCAATCTTCAGGTAAGTTGTGTTGCTGTTTTAAGCTCTCGAGCAGGTCTAAGTCGGCAATACCGCTAAAGTAATCGCTAAAGGCTTTATCGAAACGGTCAAAATGGGTTTCGTCTTTTACCATAATAGTGCGCGCTAAATGATAAAAGGCGTCTACATCAGCAAATACAACGCCTTGTTTTAAAGCGTTTATTAAATCGAGCAGTTCGCGCAGACTCACGGGTAAGCGGTATTTGCGTAGCGTGAAAAAAAACTGTACCAACATATTAGCGACGGCTCATAAACGCGAGCTTTTCGATTAGGCTTATGTCTTGCTCGTTTTTAAGTAGTGCGCCGAACATCGGCATTAAGCCGCCTTTTTGCGCTTTGTCGTGCAGGGTTTTGGCGTCTATGTCTTCAGCCATTAATAGTTTTAACCAATCCAGTAACTCGCTGGTAGATGGCTTCTTTTTAAGGCCGTTGGCTTCGCGTAAGTTAAAAAACACTTCAAGTGCTTGGCGAACTAAATCTTGTTTAACATGCGGGTAGTGCACATCAATAATTTGCTGCATTTCGTCGCTATTTGGAAAATCAATATAATGGAAAAAGCAGCGGCGTAAAAACGCATCAGGCAGCTCTTTTTCATTGTTTGATGTGATGATCACAATAGGGCGCTCTTTGGCCACAATGCGCTCACCGGTTTCGTATACATGAAATTCCATTTTATCGAGTTCGAGTAGTAAATCGTTTGGAAACTCAATATCGGCTTTGTCTATTTCGTCAATCAGGAGTACTGGGCGTTTTCCGTTTAGCTCAGCGTACATGAAGGCTTGCCACAGCTTACCTTTAACTATGTAGTTACTAATATTGTGAACGCGCTCATCACCTAGCTGGCTGTCGCGTAAACGCGATACTGCATCGTACTCGTACAAACCTTGCTGCGCTTTAGTGGTTGATTTTATATGCCACTGAATAAGCTCTGTATCTAAACTTTTTGCCAGCTCTTCAGCCAACATGGTTTTACCTGTGCCCGGCTCGCCTTTAATTAAAAGCGGTTTTTGCAGCATAATAGCGGCGTTTACTGCCTGTTTTAATGCTGAGCTTGCGATGTAGTTGTCGGTTGAATTAAATTGCACGGGTCATCCTCTGGTCTGAGCAGTAATTATTATGCGTTATAATGCCATAGTTAATCGGCTTCACCAAGGTAGGCAAAACGCGCAATCGTTTTACCGTCTTTTTCTACGGTTTCAGTAAACATACTTAGTGGGCGTGCCCATATGCCGTATTCACCGTATAAGGCTTGGTAAATAACCAATTGCTCGTTGGTTTCGCTGTGAGTTGCCACATGCATAACTTTGTATTGTGGGCCTTTGTAGTGTTGATATAAACCCAGTTTTAGTGCTGTAGTCATAGTCTGTTATCTTGTATAATTTGCCTTCGCTTTTTATTATGCCAAAGAATACGCCAATACTATGAATTATATTTCTCTTGATGATTACAAAAAAGCCTGGGTATTTCGCCACAAAGATATTCCGGTTTCAGATATTGATGCAGCTAATATTAAACCGATGACCAGCGAGCGTGCTGCAGTGCTATGGACAACCATGGTGAGTCGTGAACATGATCATCCTGACTTTTTTGATAAAACCGATTGGTGCGCGCAAGAGCAAAACTTTAGCCAAGAAGTAAATTGGGAAGACGCATGGGAATGCGAAGAACCCCAATTTCCTGACGCTATTTTAAACCACCTAGACTGGCAGGCTAACACCACCGTTTATTTTTGTATGGCGCGCGATAATATTATTGAAACGAGCTTTGATGTGTTTAAACGCAACTGGCAAAACTTTATGTTTTTAGCCGATGGCAGTTTATTAATTGGAAAAAAACGTAATACGGTTGTGCAATTTTTAGAATCAGGCATTGCGAAATTAGGCGAAAAGCCCTAACAATCGGTGCTTAAAAACTGTGCATTACTGTGTTATAAAACATCTATTAAGGTGTTTTTGAGTACAGCGATTGGTCAGTAAAAATAAGCAGTTTGACACAAACCAACAAGTTGAAATGTGGCAAACTGATGCACAAAAAGTGCTTTATGCACAATTATGTAATGCCTTTTATCAGCGTGAGGTGCAGCGCTTAGTGGCTGAACCTAATGGTGATCGTTTACGCAGGCAATTAAAAAGCCTGCCTTATTACATTGAACGTGCCGCAACACGGGTGGCTAATGCAACATCGCCTTTTACGCTCGATGCGCAAAATGGTGGGTGGCTTGAAAAGCAAAAACCAACTCCGCCAGAAGTTAATTCTTCAGCGAATGAACTTTTTTATCAAGTCTATGCCAAAGTTGGGCTGATTATTCCTGTATTATTACAAAATCACGGCCAAATTCGGGTTAGAATAGACAGCATTGATCAAGTAACTAAAACACAGGTTCATTGCAATGAGCTTGGCTGGTTTGATTTTTTAGGTCAAGGGCTTGAGCAGCAAAGTGCGCAATTACTCAAACCCAACAAAGCAACGCTTGCTGCGGCGTGTTGTGGCCACCAGTGGCAGTTTTCAAAGCGCAGTACGCCACGGGTATTATCGTTACGGGAAATGTTATTGGCTGCCAATATTAATTGGCGCAATGTTAAGCGGCCATTGGCGTAAAGCTTACAATTCAAAATTAAAATAAGGAGTGTTTAATGCGATTTTTTCAATTTGGCTTGTTGTGCTTAGCACTTTTTATTCAGTATAGACTTTGGTTTGGCCATAATGGTGTGCAAGACTACACCCATCTAAAAAATGCGGTGGCATCGCATCAACAAACAAACGAAAAGCTGATCAAGCGTAATAAAGTATTAAAAGCGGATATAGAAGATTTAAAGCTCGGCCTTGAAGGTATTGAAGAGCGTGCCCGCAACGAATTAGGAATGATTAAACCGGACGAAACCTTTATTCGTGTTTTACCGGCTCAACACCATGACAAATAAATTTACTATTGCAGCTATTGTTCCTGCCGCAGGTGTTGGTAGCAGAATGCAACACACAACACCAAAGCAATATATTTCCTTAGCAGGGAAAACCATTTTAGAGCACACGCTCGCTAAGTTATCGCAGTTACCGCAGTTAAATTCTATAGTGGTGGCTTTGAGCGAAACCGACCCTTACTTTGACGACCTTACCCTAATAGACTCTCGCATTGTGCGTGCTATTGGCGGTAAAGAGCGTGCAGATTCAGTATTAAACAGTTTATTGTTTTTAGCTGCCAATCCACCGACTTGGGTTTTGGTGCATGATGCAGCAAGACCTTTAGTGGATATTGCTGATATAAAACAGTTAATAACACAATGCGTGCAATCCGATGAAGGCGGCATTTTAGCCAGTAAAGTAAAAGACACCATAAAACGCGGCCAAACACATGCACAGCACACTGTGCCGCGTGACGATTTATGGCAAGCGCTTACGCCACAGCTTTTTAAATATGACGAGCTCAAAACAGCACTGCAAAATGCGTTAGCCAATGGGGCAATTATTACTGATGAAGCCAGTGCAATGGAGTGGGCAAATAAGCCGGTAAAGCTGGTGGCAGGGCGCAGTGATAATATTAAAATTACCACCCCAGAAGATTTAGACTTAGCAGGCTTTTTACTGCAAAAACAAAATAATGAGAGTGCAACATGATACGAATAGGCCATGGTTTTGACGTGCATAAGTTTGGAGGCCAAGGGCCTTTAACCATCTGCGGCGAAAAAATTGATTACCCTCAAGGCTTTTTAGCGCACTCAGATGGTGATGTAGCTATTCATGCTTTATGTGACGCGATTTTAGGCTCATTGGCATTAGGTGATATTGGTAAGCACTTTCCAGATACAGCCAGTGAGTATGAAAATATCGATAGCCGTATTTTACTTCGCCATGTAGTGAACCTAGCCAAGCAACAGGGCTATGTATTGGGCAATGCGGATGTCACCATTGTGGCACAAGCACCAAAAATGCTGCCGCACATTCAAGCAATGCGAACCAATCTTGCCAGTGATTTAAATGCTGAGCTCTCACAGATAAATGTTAAAGCCACAACCACTGAAAAGCTCGGGTTTGAGGGGCGAAAAGAAGGTATTTCAAGCCATGCCGTGGTCATTATGAGTAAACAAAGCGCATGAGCGAATTAAATTATTTATACGGCGCGCCGCTTTCTAAAGCCGATTTTAAAACCACCGCAGAAGACTTCATGGTTGATGAAGATCTCGGTATAGAGTTTACCGGCAGTGGTGAACACGTGTGTTTGCAAGTGGTTAAAAAGGGTGAAAACACTCAATATGTGGCTAAGCTGATTGCACAAAAAGCGGGTGTATCGCCACGTGATGTAAGCTATGCCGGTATGAAAGACCGCCATGGAGTATGCTCGCAGTGGTTTAGCGTAAAAGTACCGATTAAAAAGCATATTGATTTTACTGAGCTGAACAGTGAAAGCGTGTTTGTGGTATCGCAGCAGCGCCATGAGCGAAAATTACGCACCGGTTGTCATAAAGGAAATAGATTTACCATTACCTTGCGCAATGTAACCGAGCCGCTTGATATTTTGTGCCGTATAAACGCAGTGCGTGCTGGTGTGCCTAACTACTTTGGTGAGCAGCGTTTTGGCCGTGATGGGCATAACTTAGTCATGGCTGAAAAAATGTTTGCCGGTGAGCGCATACGCGATAAAAAGCTGCGAGGCATTATTATTTCTGCAGCACGTTCACATGTGTTTAATCAAATTGTTAGTTTACGCGTGGCAGAACATGGCCTTGCTAAAACCATGCACCGCGAAGTATTTATGCTTAGCGGTAGCAATGCGTTTTTTGAAGATGCGATCAGCGATGAAAATATTGCACGTCTTGCTTCTGGCGATATTATGATGTCGGCGCCCATGGTGGGCAAAAGCGAAAAAGGCCTTACCGAACAAGAAAAAACATGGTTGGCACCGTATCAAGCATGGTGTGATGGCTTAGGTGAGTTAGGGCTTAAAAACGAGCGCAGAATGCTGCGTTTAATCCCCCAAGATCTAAGTGTAGAAACACTTGATGAACGCACATTAAAACTCAGCTTTGGTTTACCCAAAGGCTGCTTTGCAACGGCTTTACTGCGCGAACTGGTTGATTATACTGACGCCAGTCCTCGCGAGCGAAAAGAAAAGGATAACGCAGATGAAGATTCTATTAAGTAATGATGATGGTGTTAATGCCAAAGGTATTGCTGTTTTATACCAAGCATTAACACAAATTGCTGAGGTAACGCTGGTTGCGCCAGATAGAAATTGCAGTGGCGCAAGTAATTCACTGACGTTAATGAATCCTTTGCGTGCAACGACACTCGACAATGGCTTTATGTCGGTTAATGGCACGCCAACGGATTGTGTGCATTTAGGTGTGAATCAATTAATGGATGAAAAGCCCGATTTAGTGGTAGCCGGTATTAACCACGGCGGCAATTTAGGTGACGATACACTTTACTCTGGTACGGTTGCTGCGGCGACTGAAGGTCGTCATCTGGGTTTACCAGCAATTGCGGTGTCTTTGTGCTCTCACCATGGTGAACACTTTGAAACGGCAGCAGCCGTTACGGTCAATATTATTAAAGGGCTTGCTTCGCATCCACTGCCTAAAGATCAGATCATCAATATTAATGTGCCAGATATTCCTTTAAGTGAGCTAAAAGGGGTTCAGGTAACTCGTTTAGGGGCTCGTCACAAAGCAGAAACCATGACCAAGCAAACCGATCCTTGGGGACGCGATATTTTTTGGTATGGTTCTTTGGGTACAGAAAGCGATGCCGGTGAAGGCACTGACTTTTATGCTGTAAATAATGGCTATGCATCAGTCACCCCATTGAGCGTTGATATGACCGCTAAAGACAGTATCAAAGCTGTGGGAGAGTGGTTAGCCGAGTTGGAGATTAACCGTGCTGGCTAATTATACCCGCAGTGCACAAGCGCTTTCAGACCTATTACAACGAGAGGGCGTAGAAGATAAGGAGGTTTTAAAGGCGATTGCGCAAATTCCTCGGCATATCTTTATTGATGATGTACTCAAACACAAGGCGTATCAAAATACCGCGCTACCTATAGGACAAGGGCAAACTATTTCTCAGCCCTATATTGTTGCGCGCATGACCGAGCTAATGCGATTAGCCGGTGTGCAACATAAGGTGTTAGAAATAGGCACCGGGTCGGGCTATCAAACTGCGGTTTTAGCTAAAACCTTTGATAAGGTATATTCGGTAGAGCGTATTAAAGCTTTGCAATGGCAAGCTAAACGCCGATTACACCAGCTCGATTTGTACAATGTCACCATGAAACATGGCGATGGTTGGCAAGGCTGGCAGTCACAAGCGCCATTTAATGGCATTATTGTGACCGCTGCGGCAACCACCATTCCCCCCGAGTTACTCGCACAACTTGCAGATGGAGGCGTATTACTGGCCCCTATTGGTGAGGCAGAACAAAATTTAACCATGGTTATTCGCCAAGGCGATAGCTTTACAGAGCATGTAATTGCGCCAGTAAGATTTGTACCTTTAGTCCCTGGTGATATTGAATAGGAATTCATTTTGAAGTTGTTTACCAAGTTATACGATATGGCGCTAGTGTGGGCTAAACACCGCCACGCAGAACGTTATTTAGCAGGAATGAGCTTTGCCGAATCGGTTTTTTTCCCGGTCCCGCCCGATGTAATGTTAGCGCCGATGTCGCTAGCGCAACCAAGTAAGGCATGGCGATTTGCAAGTTTTGCTACGGTTGCCTCTGTGCTTGGCGGCGTGCTGGGTTACTTACTTGGATTTTGGTTGTTTGAACCGGTTGTAGAGCCCTTTATTGCGCAAATGCAATGGCAAGATAAATTTAATACGGCGCTTGCATGGTTCAAAAATTACGGTGTTTGGGTGGTATTTATAGCGGGGTTTTCGCCTATTCCTTATAAAGTGTTTACCATTGGCGCTGGTGTATTACAAATGGCGTTTTTACCTTTTATTATTGCCTCAGGTATTGGGCGTGGCGCGCGTTTCTTTTTAGTATCTGCTTTAATGAAATGGGGCGGAGTTAAAATGGAACAAAAATTACGCCAATATATTGAAGTACTTGGCTGGGTAGTGGTTGCTTTAATCGCTGTTGCGTACCTATTGTTGCGATAATCGCCATAATATAATGATATTAAAACAGAGGGCAAAACACATTGAATAAACAAATACGCTGTTATGTTGCTTTATTTATTAGTGTTTTGCTCTGTGCATGCTCGTCTCGCCATGTTCCCGCTCCGGTAAGCAGTTTAAATAATAATATTAATGACTATCCTTCACGGATTAATATTAACGGCGGAAAATACACAGTACAAAAAGGCGATACACTTTACTCGATTGCTTTTAGTGCCGGAAAAGATTTCAGAGAGCTTGCAAAAAACAATTCAATTCCATCACCTTACACTATTGTTCCTGGTCAGGTTGTTTCTCTTTTAGAACCAAGTAAGCCAAGGATTACAGCAAAAACGAATCAAAAACACCCAGCTAAAAAGTCATCCCATTTACAAAAAAATAACAAAAAATTAAATAAAGAGCTTGATAAGCCGAAAAAACGTAGGTATGTTCAAAAACAAGCTAACCAAAAAATTAGCAAGCCTCAAGGTTCTACAAACAGAAAGTTGAGTTGGTTTTGGCCTGCTAAAGGTAAAATAACAAAACGCTTTTCTAACAAGGAAAATGGTTATAAAGGCCTACAGATTGCTAATAGAAAGGGTACTGCCGTACTCGCCGCTGCAAAAGGAACAGTAGTTTACGCGGGTAGTGCACTTAGAGGTTACGGTAATTTAATTATATTGAAACATAATGATGATTACCTAAGTGCTTATGCACATAACTCAACGTTACTTGTGAAAGAAAAGCAAATAGTGAAGGCGGGACAAAAAATAGCAGAAATTGGTAATTCAGAGTCTTCAGTAACGGCACTTCGCTTTGAAATTCGTTATCGAGGAAAAGCTGTTAACCCTGCTAAATACCTACCCTGAACTAAAGGTGTTGATTGACAGTTCTGGAGAAGGCTCATGGCTAATACAGCAAAAGCTTATAAAACGACTACAGACCTTAATCATAAAGTTATTGATAGCTTGCTCAGGAGAAGTCTTATGGCTGATGTAGCAAAAGCTGAGAAAACCCCCACTGATGATAAGTTTGACGATTCAAAAGTTGAAGAGCCAACGCAACTACTTGATGACGTGGAAGATGAAGACGTATTTGTTAAAGAAGAAGTCACTAAAAACCTCGACGCCACTCAGTTATACCTAGGCGAAATTGGTTTTTCCCCTCTATTAAGTGCCGAAGAAGAAGTTTTTTTTGCACGAAAATCGCTTAAAGGCTGTGAAGCTTCCCGTAAACGCATGATCGAAAGTAACTTACGCTTGGTTGTGAAAATTGCGCGCAGGTATAACAATCGTGGGCTTGCTCTACTCGATTTAATTGAAGAAGGCAACTTAGGACTCATTAGAGCGGTTGAAAAGTTTGATCCTGAACGTGGTTTTCGATTTTCTACTTATGCTACATGGTGGATACGTCAAACCATTGAGCGAGCGATAATGAATCAAACGCGTACTATTCGTTTGCCTATTCATGTAGTTAAAGAGCTTAACGTTTATTTACGTACAGCACGTGAGCTAACGCAAAAGCTTGATCATGAGCCTACCGCAGAAGAAATTGCAGAAAGCTTAGATAGACCGGTCGAAGACGTCACCAAAATGCTACGCCTAAATGAAAAAATAGCCTCTGTAGATATGCCCATTGGTGGCGAGAATGACAGTGCATTATTAGATGTGATAGCTGATGAAAAAAATGTAGGCCCCGAAGGTGAAGTGCAAAACAATGATATGAATACGCATATTATTGACTGGTTAGGTGAATTGAACCCTAAGCAGCGCGAAGTACTGGCACGCCGGTTTGGTTTACTCGGTTATGAGCCTTCAACACTTGAAGATGTGGGCCGTGAAATTGGGTTAACCCGTGAGCGAGTTCGCCAAATACAGGTTGAGGCGCTACGTCGGTTAAAAGATATCTTGCAGCAAGAAGGATTAAGTACCGAAAGCTTATTTGAACAGTTCGCTTAATCTAAACACACAAAAAAATGAATACAGCCCGACTCTTTAGTCGGGCTGTTTGCGTTTAAAGCAGTGCTTTTAATTTATAAAGCAGTTCATGCGCCTGACGCGGAGATAGGTTATCAGGGTCTATTGCGCTCATTTGTTGCTCAAGCTCATTAGGCTGAATTATTTGCGGTTCACTATCAAACGGTAAAACCTGTTGCTCTGTGGTGACTGTTGTGACACTTTGATGATTTTCAAGCAAGCTTAGCTTTTGTTTTGCTTGGGCAATAACCGCTTTAGGTACGCCAGCCAGAGCTGCCACTTGCAAACCAAAACTTTTACTTGCGGCACCATCTAATACCGTGTGCATAAAGGCAATGGTATCGTTGTGTTCAATGGCATCTAAGTGCACATTAACCAATCCAGGTGTTTGTTCTGCAAGCTCTGTGAGTTCAAAGTAATGGGTTGCGAACAGAGTTTTAGCTGCTATTTTTGAAGCAAGATGATCAGCTGTCGCGTATGCCAGTGATAAACCATCGTAAGTACTGGTTCCTCGGCCTATTTCATCCATTAATACTAATGATTGTGCGGTGGCATTATTTAAAATTGCCGCAGTTTCTGTCATTTCAACCATAAAGGTAGAGCGCCCAGATGCTAAGTCGTCACTGGCGCCAATGCGGGTAAATATTCTATCGATATTACCAATTTTAGCGCTATCGGCAGGAACGTAACAGCCAATATGTGCCATAAGCACAATAAGCGCAGTTTGGCGCATGTAGGTTGATTTACCGCCCATGTTAGGGCCGGTAATAATCAACATTTTACGCTGGTTATTTAGCTCCACAGGGTTGGCAATAAACGGGTCTTTCATTACCTGCTCTACCACAGGGTGGCGGCCTTGTTTAATGCTGATATTATCGTTATCGCAAAGCTCAGGCTTGGCATAATTAAGTGTTTGAGCACGCTCTGCTAAATTGTTCAGTACATCTAGATCGGCAATTACTGAGGCCATTATTTGTAGCTGCTCAATATGCGGAGCTATAAATTCAAATAACTGTTCGTATAATTGTTTTTCAAGGGCCAGCGCTTTTGATTGGCTGCCGAGGACTTTGTCTTCGTGTTCTTTTAGTTCTGGGATTATATAGCGTTCGTTATTTTTTAATGTTTGACGACGAATGTAATCTGCAGGCACTAAGTGCGAGTTGGCGCGGCTCACTTCAATAAAAAAGCCATGCACTCTGTTATAACCAATTTTAAGTGTACTAATACCCGTGCGTTCACGTTCGCGCTGCTCTAGCTGTTCAAGCACATCGGTGGCACCTTGGCTTAAATTACGCCACTCATCAAGTTCGCTGTTATACCCTGGCGCAATAACACCGCCATCACGAATTAACACTGGTGGGTTATCAATCACTGCTCGCTCAAGTAGGGCTTGAAGCTCGGGGAGCTCTTTAGAATGGGCAATAATATGAGAAATACGCGCATCTGTGGCATCGTTTAATAAGCTATGCAGCGGTGCTAATGCTTGAAGCGCACTACGAAGCCGTGTTAAATCACGTGGGCGAGCGGTATGTAATGCCAAACGAGCAATTACACGTTCTATATCACCAATCTCTTTGAGCGCGTCATGCAGTTCACCACATAATTGTGCATCTAAAATAGCAGTAATAGCATTAAGTCGTGAGTTGAGTTCATCTTTATTACGAATAGGAGTATGAATGCGACGTTTAAGTAATCGCGAGCCCATCGCCGTTGCTGTTTTATCAAGCACTTGGGCTAAGGTGTTTTCAAAGCCGCCGGATAAATTAACCGTTAACTCAAGGTTTTTACGGGTTGGCGCATCCAAAATAACCGCATGTTCGTTATGCTCAAGAGTGATTGCGCGAATGTGTGGTAATGCAATACGCTGGGTATCTTTTACGTACTGCATTAAACAGCCTGCCGCTACCAAGGCGCTATGTGCTTTATCGACACCAAAACCAACTAAATCTTTGGTACCAAACTGCTCGCACAGTAAGTGTTGCGCGGTATCAAGGTCAAACTCCCAATCAGGGCGACGTCTTGCCCCTTTAATGTGTTCAATTAAGTGAATATTTTCAAAGTGTTCGCTATGCAGTAATTCAGCGGGCGCTAAGCGTTGTAGCGTTGAGCTAAATGCTTCATCAGTGTTTACTTCAACAACATTGAAGCGTCCTGAGTTGATATCAAGATACGCAACACCGTATTGACCTTTTTTATTTTGCCAAACACTGGTTAGTAAGTTGTCTTGGCGCTCTTGTAGTAAGGCTTCGTCAGAAATAGTACCTGGGGTTACAATACGGACTACTTTGCGCTCAACAGGGCCTTTGCTGGTGGCAGGGTCACCCACTTGTTCACAAATAGCCACCGACTCGCCCATTTGTACTAAGCGGGCTAAGTAGTTTTCTACCGCATGATAAGGCACGCCCGCCATAGGAATAGGATCGCCCCCTGCTTTGCCACGGTGTGTTTGTGAAATATCGAGCAATTGCGCGGCGCGTTTTGCGTCGTCAAAAAAGAGTTCGTAAAAATCCCCCATCCGATAAAACAATAAAATATCGCGATGCTCTGATTTTATTTTTAGATACTGCTGCATCATAGGGGTTTGTTGTTTTATAGTGTGCGGTGCATAAAGATCAAACGACATGTATTTACCCAAAGGCTGAATATGGAATTACATCAAGAGATTAAGACACTTGCTGCGCAATTAGGCGCTATTTTAACGGATAAACGCTTATGGATCACTACCGCTGAATCATGTACTGGTGGTGGAGTGAGTTATTCGCTTACCGATACCCCCGGAAGCTCTGCATATATTGACCGTGCATTTGTCACTTATAGCAATAACGCAAAGCATGAATTACTCAATGTGAAGCATGATACCCTAGAGGAATTTGGCGCGGTGAGCGAACAAACAGTCATTGAGATGGCAGCAGGCGCTTGTAAGGCTGCAAATGCTGATATTGGCATTGCTATTTCAGGGATTGCAGGACCCGGTGGTGCTACTGAGGGCAAACTGGTAGGGCTCGTGTGGTTTGGACTGCAAATTAACGGTAAACACTGGACGTTTGAACAAGTATTTAATGGTAACAGGGCGCAAGTTAGGCTGCAAGCTATTGTATTTTCTTTAAAAATCATAATAGAGAAGATAAAATAATAAAATTAGCTTGATACTGTGATTTCATACAGTATACTTGTCTGCATTAGCTGGATTTGGAGAAGAAAATGAACGATAACAAACAAAAAGCGTTGGAAGCAGCTTTATCACAAATTGAACGTCAATTTGGTAAAGGCTCAATCATGAAATTGGGTGACAATAAAGCGTTAAACATTGACGCTGTATCAACAGGCTCGCTAGGTATTGATATTGCCTTAGGCATAGGCGGCTTGCCGATGGGGCGTATTGTTGAAGTATATGGCCCAGAGTCATCAGGTAAAACAACGCTAACATTGCAAGTTATCGCTGAAGCTCAAAAAGAAGGTAAAACCTGTGCCTTTGTTGATGCTGAGCATGCTCTTGATCCAATTTATGCACAAAAACTAGGTGTTAACATTGATGAGTTACTGGTATCTCAACCAGATACAGGTGAGCAAGCACTGGAAATTTGTGACATGTTAGTGCGTTCAAGCGCGGTTGATGTAGTGATTGTCGATTCGGTTGCAGCATTGACACCAAAAGCTGAGATTGAAGGCGACATGGGTGATTCACACATGGGTCTACAAGCACGTTTAATGTCACAAGCATTACGTAAGCTTACAGGTAACATTAAGCGTTCAAACACACTATGTATTTTCATTAACCAAATCCGTATGAAAATTGGTGTAATGTTTGGTAACCCTGAAACAACAACTGGTGGTAATGCCCTGAAATTTTACGCCTCTGTACGTATTGATATTCGCCGTATTGGTTCGGTAAAAGAAGGCGATGAAGTTGTTGGTAATGAAACGCGCGTTAAAATTGTGAAAAACAAAGTTGCACCGCCGTTCAAACAAGCTGAATTTATCATTATGTATGGCGAAGGTATTTCTAAGCAGGGCGAGCTGATTGATTTAGGTGTTAAGCACAAAATTGTTGAAAAAGCGGGTGCTTGGTACAGTTACAATGGCAACAAAGTTGGCCAAGGTAAGTCTAATTCGATTAAGTTCCTTAAAGAAAACCCTGAAATTGCAGATGAAATTGAAGGTAAATTACGAGAGATGCTATTGCTAAAAGCAACGGTTGAGCCAGAAGATGGCGAAGACGTATTAGGTGATGAAGGCGACCTTTAAGCCCATTTGTTTTAAAGCTTGATTTGACCCGAGCTTAAAAAAAGCGCTAACCATTAGGTTAGCGCTTTTTTATTGTTTGCTATAAAGTGACTTAAAGCCTAGTTAGCTTTATAGCTGCCAGTTAACTGACAATGAGTAGTTACGCGGTGCCCCGTAGTAACCTTGCTCCCAATAAAGGCTGTTTATGTACTTTTCATCAGTACTGTTATTAACATTAAAGGTAACACCGACGTTTTGAGTAATTTCGTAGGTGGCCATTAAATCTAATAAGCCATAAGCATCTTGTTTTGTAGTTGCCAATGCGTTGCCTGCTGGATCTTTTACTTGCACACGGCTAATAGAATCTTGCCAGCGGTAATTAGCACCTAAGGTTAAACCATCAATAAATGGCACTTGATAAGTGGCTGCCATTTTTAATTGGTTTTCTGGGGTGTAATCTTTAACGAGTTCGTCACCATCAATACTTAGATTACTAAAGCTGATGCTGGCACTTAAATCATCAGTTAAGCGACCGCTTAATTCAATTTCGAAACCATCACTGTTAATACCATCTGCAGCGTAATAACGCGTATCGCTTGGAAGGGAGCCCGGAAGTGCAACAGCAAGTCCATCTTGCTTAGCATCAAAATAGGCCAGTGTTACAAATACTTGCTCATCTAAAAGTTGTGCTTTTAAACCAACTTCAGCACTTTTACCAATAACCGGAGCCAGTTGCTCAGCGTTAATGTCTAACTCTTTTTGTGGCACAAACGTTTCGGTGTAGCTAGCATACGCTGATAACGACTCAGTAAAATCGTACACCGTACCAATGTAAGGAATAACCTCTGAGTCATCGCGGGTTTGCACGACACTATAAGCAGTACCTTTAGTTTCCCAATCGGTATAGCGAACGCCTGCCAAAATGCTTAATGGCTCTGCTAGTTTAATACGAGTTGAAATATAGGCAGATCTTTGTGTATTTTGTACATCACTGCCGTTAGGCGAATCAACCAGTGTTGCCTCAGGGATAACACCATCCCAAGTCGCTAAATCAGGCATCGCAGGGAAACCATTTCCTGTGCTGTAGTCATAAAGCGATTGGTCATTAAAGTCCATGTTTGCTTGGCTAATACCGAATGATAAGTCGTGCTCTAGTGAAAATAACTCAAATTTACCGCTGGCATATAAGTCAAACAAATCTTGGGTGTCTTTGTAATCATAACGACTCGCATAGCCCGTTAAACCTAAACCAGTTTCTTTATCTGGTGTGCCATACACATAAAACAGCTCTGAATTTTGTTCATTTTTTATGTGGGCATAACGCGCTTTAGCGACCCAAGTCGCTGATAAGTTTTGCTCAAGTGTTACATAAACACGTTCAGCACTATTATCCCAATACGACCAATCTGCAGCTGTGCTAGTTGAGTCATCATAGTTAGTTGCTGAGCCATCAGTGTAATAAAGTGGTAACGCGCCCCATAAAGGACTGTCGGCATCTTTTTGTTCGTTTACGTAGTTAATGCTCAGTAGTGTATCGTCAGTCAGCTTACCCTCATAGGCAAGGTAGGCAACGGTTTTATCGGTTTCGTAACGGTCTAGGTATGACTCTTTATCTTGCTTAGTAAATACAGCACGAACAGCGTGTTCATCGTTAATCGGTGTGGAAAAATCAATATCTACACGTTTATTATTCCACGAACCATAAGAAGCGGATGCATGAGCTTGCGTTGTGTAGGTTGGTTTTTTTAGCACCATATTTACAGTAGCCGATGGGTTACCTGCACCGGTCATCATGCCATTGGCACCACGTACAATTTCAACACGGTCGTAAATTGCAGTATCAAGTGTCCCTTGAATTGAACCAGAGGTTTGCGGTGTGCCTAAGCCATCGATTAAAAAGTTAGTTATTTCAAAACCACGGGCTTTAAAGTAAGTACGATCGGTTTCTATTTGTTCCACTGTTACGCCTGGGGTGCTTTCTAATACCGCATTAATATCATCAAGTGAAAAGTCATCCATCAACGCGCGTGAGACAACAGAAATTGATTGCGGAGTTTCTTTAATGGTTAAACCTAGCTTAGTCGCTGACTGTGCTTCTTCGGTAATATAATTTTTATGATGTTGCCCATAAACGGCAATTTTTTCTAAAGGTAGGTCGTCTTGCGTGTCGTTTGCAACAGCATGCCCAGATAAAACCAGTGAAGTAAGTAGACTCAGTTTAAATGCAGAGTTTTTATGTTTGTACAGCATCATGTTTCCCATAAGATTAAATGTGGGTGGTAATTTAATCTAAATGAGAGTGATTTGCAATTGCGTTTGCTGGGTATTTTACACGTCTTTAATATTTTTTAAGTAAAGCGCATGGATTTGGTTAACTTGAGCTCTGGTTAAAAACAAAAAAAGCGGCCGAAGCCGCTCAGGAAGTAAATCAGTATTTTAATTGGTTAGGAAATTAAAACGCATACTTTACAGAAAATTGTAAACGATCTAGATCGCCATCTACGCCACTTTCAAGCTCGCGTTCTGCATGTTTAAATTCAGCGCCAAAGGTTAGACGTTTAACCGGTGAGTATAAAATATTTGCGCTGTAGCTTTGGCTTGATTCTGTAGGGTCGCCATACATTGCAAGTAGGTTTTCATCATTATCAGCAGACAAGAACGAATATAAGAAAGTAGAGCGCCACTGGCTGTTCCACTTATGTTGATACGCAATAAAACCAGATGTTGAATCAATCGCATCTAGGTCATCACCATTAAGAACCGCACCACGTGCTACGTTTAGACCCACATAACGACCTAGTCCTTTACCTTGGGTAAGCATAAATTTTAGATTGTCTTCACCAAGCTTCACCATACCCGATGCACTAACACCAAATGAGGTTTCATCGGCATCAACACCACCTACTTTGTAGGTCAGTTGACGAGCAAGGGCTGTTACTACAAAGTTACCCCAATCAGCATTATGGGTGTAGCGTGCGGTAAAGTCAGGTAATGAGGCATCATCAGTTACGGCCATGCCACCGCCGGCTGTAGTAATTGTGCTTTCTGGGTTCTCTAACGAGAATGACCATGCACCCGTAGTGTATTTAATTTGAGATTGACGAACAAACACCGTGCCTTCTGCAGGACCAACAAAATCAAGTGCTTCTGGTAATGCACCGACGTTTTGAAAGTTTGACCATGTTTGACCAAATAACCAGCCATCATATGAGATAAATGCATGGCGAATGCGCGGAGAGTATGAATTAGACACACGCTCGTTGCCGCCAGGAGCTGACAATAAAAAGTCTAGCTCTATTTTAGTTTTAACCGTTTTACCGTTATCTAATAAGGTAGCAGTTCCAAAATTAAAACGTGACTCACGAGCGTGCATATCAAATACGGCGTCTGAACTATTATCGTTACCAACGGTTAGTGTACTTGGCACATAAAAATCACGGCCAACACTGGTGCCCGCAGGAGCGCCTGCTGAGTAGTCACTCCACATTGCGTCGAGTTTAATGTATCCACCGTAGGTAAATTCTGTATCACCTATTTTTGCAGCATAAGCTGTGCTAGAAAGTGCACATAGTACAGCACTAGCTGCCAGTGTTTTAATTGGAGTAAATTTCATTGTTGCGTCCTTTTATAGGCTACTTGTTGTATGTTGTTTGCTTATGATATGTATTAATGTGTGTTACTTATATAGTACTAACAGATTGAATTTAATTATCTTTAATCTAATTTGTTAGTAAATACGAATTATTAATAAACAATCAAAGTTTTTAAATATTCAAGCTACTGTTGTATATGTACACAATTTACTCAATCAACTATTAGTCTATTAGACTAAGGTTTAATAATTATTGAGTGTTCATATACTTTTATTTAATAGTATGTTTTTTATGTAAATAGGGTGTAGCCATGAGGATTATAGATAAGATAATCGTTGTTTGAACTCAGATACAACTAATGTCTAATATTTAATAGTGCACTGCTGAGTAATCCTTGATGAAAAGCCTAAGGCAAGTAATATAAATTGGAGACTAATATGTCACAAAGTATCTATCCAGTTCCTGCGCACATTAAAAACGCAGCGCTCGTCGATAATGAAAAATATAATACGATGTATAAACAGTCTATTGAGGACCCTGAAGGGTTTTGGGCTGAGCACGGTAAGCGTCTTGACTGGTTTACTCCTTATTCAAAAGTAAAAAACACTTCATTTGATAAAGGCCATATTAATATCAAATGGTATGAAGATGGCTACCTTAATGCATCTTACAACTGTATCGACCGCCACTTAAAAACAAAAGCAGATAAAGTAGCGCTTATTTGGGAAGGCGATGATCCTTCGCAAAGTGAAAATATTACCTATCAACAACTACATGACGAAGTCGCTAAATTTGCCAATGGCTTAAAAAAATTGGGTGTAAAAAAAGGTGACCGTGTTGCCATTTATATGCCAATGAGCCCACAAGCTATTTATGCAATGCAAGCTTGTGCCCGTATAGGTGCGATTCATTCTGTTATATTCGGTGGCTTTTCACCATCGGCTATTGCAGATCGTATTAATGATTCAGGCGCTAAGGTGGTGATCACATCAGATGAAGGTCGACGTGCGGGTAACTGTGTACCGCTTAAAGCCAATGTTGATGAAGCAGTGTTACAAGATTCGGTAACTACCGTTGAGCATGTAGTTGTTCATAAACTGACCTCTGGCGATGTTGATTGGCATAGCCATGATATTTGGTGGCATGACTTAGTTGCTGATGAAGCACCCGAGTGTGAGCCTGAGCGCATGAACGCTGAAGACCCATTGTTTATTTTATATACCTCAGGTTCTACGGGTCAGCCTAAAGGTGTGGTACATACCACCGGTGGTTATTTAGTGTATTCATCAATGACTCATGAATATGTTTTTGACTTAAAAGAAGATGATATTTTTTGGTGTAGTGCTGATGTTGGCTGGATCACAGGTCACAGTTATATTGCTTATGGACCGCTCGTTAATGGGTGTACACAAGTCGTATTTGAAGGCGTACCAACTTACCCAACTGCTGGTCGTATGGGTGAAGTGGTTGATAAACATAACGTGACAATTTTATACACAGCACCTACTGCCATTCGTGCATTGATGGCCAAAGGCGAAGAGCCGATTGCCAGCTCACATCGCGACAGCTTGCGCATTTTAGGTTCTGTGGGTGAGCCAATCAATCCAGAAGCATGGACCTGGTACTATGAAAAAATTGGTAAATCTAATTGTCCAATTGTAGATACTTGGTGGCAAACTGAAACCGGTGGCATCATGATTGCGCCATTACCAGGTGCAACCGATATGAAACCTGGCTCTGCAACTCGTCCATTCTTTGGTATTGCACCGGCGTTATTTGATGCTGAAGGCAATACATTAGAAGGTGCGGTTGACGGTAACCTTGTGATTTTAGATAGCTGGCCTTCACAAGCACGAACAGTGTATGGCGACCATGAGCGCTTTGAACAAACCTACTTTAGCGCTTATCCTGGTGTGTACTTTACTGGTGACGGTTGTCGTCGCGATGAAGACGGAGATTACTGGATCACAGGACGCGTTGATGACGTACTTAATGTGTCTGGGCACCGTTTAGGTACTGCTGAAATTGAAAGCGCATTAGTTGCTCATGAAGCTGTAGCTGAAGCGGCAGTGGTAGGTTACCCACATGATATTAAAGGCCAAGGTATTTACGTTTACATAACTCCTAATGAAGGCGTTACTGTGAGTGATGAGCTGACCAAAGAGATCCGTAATTGGGTACGTAAAGAGCTAAGCCCAATAGCATCACCCGATATGATTCAATGGTCGCCAGGTTTACCAAAAACACGTTCTGGCAAAATTATGCGTCGTATTTTACGTAAAATCGCGGCAAATGAGTACCAGCAGCTTGGTGATACCTCAACACTTGCTGATCCGTCAGTGGTTGATGAGCTAGTAGAAAATCGATTAAATCGTTAATTTCGCGTTAAAAGCTTGATTAGAAGTTGATTCTAAACGTAGTATATCGGCTGTTGTCTATTGGACAGCAGCCGAATTTTTGGGAGTGAACAATGAGTCAGTTTTTAATAGCGGACGATCATCCGTTATTTCGTGAAGCACTAAAGGGCGCTTTGAGTGCAAAGTTTGCGGGTTTGGAAGTATTTGAATCAGCGGATTTTGATAGCACATTGCAGGTGTTAAGCGAACAAGAAGATCTTGATATATTACTACTAGATTTACACATGCCAGGTAACGGTGACTTATACGGCTTGATCCGTATACGTGAAGATTACCCAAGCTTACCTATTGCGGTGGTTTCGGGTAGTGAAGATGTAAATATTGTTTCGAAAGTTATGGGTTATGGGGCAATGGGGTTTATTCCTAAGTCTTCATCATCTGACGATATTGCCAACGCAATTAACCAAATACTTGAAGGCGATACTTGGCTGCCAACCGAGCTAAAAAGTAAAGTGGCTGAAATCGAAGGCGCAGATAGAGAAATTGCCGCACAAGTGGCATCACTTACTCCACAGCAATACCGCGTTTTACAATATTTGCACGAAGGTTTACTGAATAAACAAATTGCGTACGAACTTCACATTTCAGAAGCCACAGTCAAAGCACACATTACTGCCATATTTAGAAAACTCGGTGTTTATAACCGAACTCAAGCTGTTTTAATTGCTGCAAAACTACAACTAGAACCCATAGAGCAAGCCTAAGCAGACTAAATAAGAGGCGAGAGCCTCTTTTTTGCAACCTCATTACAACAAACCAATTAGTTAATTACCATGACATAACAAGTCATTCATCTTTATTACATGACCTGCTCAGAAAATAATGCTAGGTTACGGGCATTTTGTAATTAAGAGAGCATGGTATGTCAGACTCAATAGACTCACCACACACATCCCAAGATGAAAATCAGGTCGCAAAGGGCGGCTGGTTTAATCGATTTTTAGCCACAGTAGAATTTTTAGGGAACATGCTTCCCCATCCAATTACCTTATTCGCGCTGTTTTGTATTGCCATTATTTTATTTAGTGGCGTAGCCGATTGGTTTGGACTAAGTGCCATCGATCCTCGTCCTGAGGGCTCTGCTGGGCGCGATCCAGATGGTGTAATTGAAGTGGTTAGCTTACTCAGTGCTGAGGGCTTACAGCGTATTGTAACGGGGCTGGTGACTAACTTTACTAGCTTTGCGCCATTAGGGACGGTATTAGTTGCGCTATTAGGTGTGAGTGTAGCTGAGCATTCAGGGCTATTGTCTGCCGCTATGCGTGGCATGGTAATGGGGGCATCAAAACGCTTAGTGACCTTTATGGTGGTGTTTGCCGCTATATTATCCAATACAGCTTCTGAGCTTGGCTATGTGGTATTGATTCCGCTAGCGGCAATGATATTTCATAGCTTAGGTCGTCATCCGCTTGCCGGTCTTGCTGCGGCATTTGCTGGGGTATCTGGTGGTTACAGTGCTAATTTATTATTGGGTACTATCGATCCGTTACTAGCCGGTATTACCACGCCAGCTGCACAAATGATTGACCCAACTTACCAAGTAGGCGCAGAAGCAAACTGGTATTTCATGATGATATCGGTATTTTTAATTGCCATATTAGGCACGCTAGTTACTGAGAAAATTGTAGAGCCGCGATTAGGCAAATATAACCCAGACGAAGCCAGTGAAGATTTAGCTCAAAACAACATTGCCGGTTTAACTGACAAAGAAAAGTCGGGCTTAAAATGGGCTGGATTCTCATTACTTGTTGTTTCATTACTACTCGCGTGGACGGTTGTACCCGCAGACGGTATTTTACGTAACCCTGAAACGGGGCTGGTTGCTCACTCTCCGTTTTTAAAAGGGATTGTGGTGTTTATTTTTGTCACCTTTGGTATTCCTGGTTTTGTATATGGTCGCGTGGTTGGCACCATGAAAAATGATAAAGACGTGATCAATGCCATGAGCAAAAGTATGAGCTCTATGGGCATGTACATTGTATTAGTGTTTTTTGCTGCACAGTTTGTGGCATTTTTTAAATGGACTAACTTAGGTACGATTTTAGCGATTAATGGTGCCGCATTACTACAAGCACTTAGCTTAACTGGACCGGAAGTATTTGTACTGTTTATTTTAATGTGTGCGTTAGTTAACTTAACTTTAGGCTCATCGTCAGCGCAGTGGGCAGTAACAGCACCTATATTTGTTCCTATGCTGATGCTTATAGGTTATGCCCCCGAGACAATTCAAGCGGCTTACCGTATTGGTGATTCAGTAACTAACTTAATTACTCCGATGATGAGTTACTTTGGTTTAATCCTCGCGGTTGCCACTAAATACAAAAAAGACATGGGAATAGGTACTTTGGTAGCCACTATGTTGCCATACAGCTTAATTTTCTTTGTTGGCTGGGTGGTACTGTTTTATTTATGGGTATTTGTTTTAGGTATGCCAGTAGGCCCTGGGGCACCAACGTATTACACACCCTAATTAGGTAAGGTTTAATATTTACTTATAAAAAATGCCAGCTTATTAGCTGGCATTTTTAATAGCTATGTAAAGCTAATTATGAAAATACGACGGTTTTATTGTCATTAATAAACAGCTTATGTTCTGATGCTAGTTGCAGTGCTTTACAAAACACCGTTTTCTCTACATCTTTACCCATTTTAGCCATCATCTCAGCTGTATTCGCATGGGTCACACTCGATACGTCTTGTAAAATAATAGGGCCTTCGTCTAGCTCATTATTAACAAAGTGAGCCGTGGCACCAATAATTTTCACACCACGTTCAAACGCCTGATGATATGGTTTTGCACCAATAAAAGCAGGTAAAAATGAGTGATGAATATTAATGATTTTACCCTCAAAACGACCTACAAATTCAGGGCTTAAAATACGCATATATTTAGCTAGGCCAATAATGTCTGGGTTATAGCTGGCAATTAAGTCACCGACTTTTTCGTCGTGCTCACTGCGCGTAAGTCCTTCATGAGAAACCACATGAAAAGGAATATCAAACCCTTTCACTAGAGGCTCTAAAGTAGGGTAATTGGCGATAACGGCTAGTATCTCTATGTTTAGGGCTTGTTCAAATTGCTTAAGTAACATGCCGCCCAAACAATGAGCTTCTTTTGTAGCTAATAGTACCACTTTGGTTTTTTCTTCGCCGTGCAGTGCCACTTTTGCGCCAGCAGGTAATACATCGCGCAGTTGTGACAAAAACTCAGTATGTGGTTCGCCTGTAAGCTCTGTGCGCATAAAAAAGCGCTGCGCATCTTTATCTACAAATTCGTTATTACGAATAATATTTAAATTATGCTCATTACACAGTCCGGTAATTTTGGCGATTAAACCTATATCGTCTGCGCATTGGGTGGTTAGTATATAACTCATTTTCCTCATTCTTACCCAGTAGTTAGTTGCTTCATTATTTGTGTTTTAACTCAGAAAGCAAGGCCTTTGTGTGATGCCCAATATTTAATTTTCATTAAAGCTAAAATAGTGTTACTGAGGTTAGTTAAGATTTAATCGTAAGGTAATAAGCTGTGCACTAGTAAGAATTTATAGCATGAGAAAAATCAGTTATTTATTACTGCTTTTATACTATCGTCTAGTTATAAAGTTGATTTTAGTATGTTTTACTAACATACGAGTGTATTAAATTGCGCAACAACCCTGTTTGTGCTTAATTTATATACAAGTGTAGCGCTGTTGTCAGTAATACAAACAATGGAAACGTAGTTGCTAAGTGGCTGCAAAATAAAAAGCTTGATAGCTTATAATGTTAATTGGAGAAATAATGGGTAATTTAAGCTTAAAAACCAAATTGCTACTGCTGGCTGTTTTACCTTTGATTGTATTACTAATCAGTTTTATGGCAGGTTCTTATTATTTAGAGATGCAAAATCAACAGCAAAACTTTAATGAGTTCAAAACTAAATTAATTGCTGATAAACAAACTCTATTAAGAACAGAAATAGAAATCGGCTCTAAA
This sequence comes from Pseudoalteromonas sp. G5_S1_54_S4, assembly GCF_054968565.1. Lineage (NCBI taxonomy): Bacteria > Pseudomonadati > Pseudomonadota > Gammaproteobacteria > Alteromonadales > Pseudoalteromonadaceae > Pseudoalteromonas > Pseudoalteromonas sp. G5_S1_54_S4. Next base: position 26,932 of record NZ_JBQKUL010000008.1, read on the forward strand.
GTAGTGCAATACCAATTAGCGCAAGGAAATGAACAAGACGCTAAAGATGCGTTGCGAGATTTAACCTTTGGTGAAGATGGTTACTACTTTATTTATGATACCGATGGTATTAGTGTTTTTCATGCATTACTGGGTGATGCGATAGAAGGGCAAAATAAAATAGGCATGACCGACCCTAACGGTAAAAAAATAGTGGTTGGCTTACTTGAGCAAGCGCGTAAAGGCGGTGGCTCGTTTACTTATCATTTTCAAAAGCCCAATACTAGCGGCTTAGTCGAAAAAATTGGTTATGCAGCCATGATCCCAGGTACTAATTGGATGATAGGCACTGGCACATATATGGATGATATTGAAGCCGAACTGGTAAAATATCAAACAACCATGGAGCGCCATTTAAGCGAAAAAATGACCACTTTGGTTTTAATATCACTTCTACTGCTTGGTTTAGCAACAGCCGGTGCGTTGTATGCTTCTAACAATATGCTAAAACCAATTAAACGTATGGTGCAAAGCTTAGATGATATTGCCAAAGGGGAGGGAGATTTAACCCGACGTTTAGAAATAGATACCCATGATGAAATTGGTCAGTTAGGTGAATCTTTCAATGTATTTGTGAGTAAGCTACACAGTATTATTGCCGGAGTGGTTGATGTAACAAGTGACGTTAAAACGGCTTCTTCAGACATTAATACGCAAACATTACTCATAGAAGACAAGTTATTAAAGCATAACCATGAAACCGATTTAGTGGCAACAGCGATTACCGAAATGTCAGCAACCTCGCATGAGGTAGCGCAAAATACCACGCAAGTTGCGGTATCAACGCAGGCAGCGACAAAAGAAGTGGCCAACGCGCAAGATTGTGTAGATGTTTCACTGAGCGAAGTATCAAACTTAATGAGCGAAATTAATCAAGCCGCGGAGCAGGTTAACTCGTTGAGTGAGCAATCTAAAAAAATTAATAGCGTATTAAGTGTAATTGGTGGCATTGCTGAACAAACAAACTTACTGGCATTAAATGCGGCTATTGAAGCGGCACGCGCAGGTGAGCAAGGACGTGGGTTTGCGGTGGTGGCTGATGAAGTAAGAAGCTTAGCAAGCCGTACTCAAGATAGCACATTAGAAATTAACGAAATGCTAAGCGAGTTACATAATTTAGTAACGGCAGCGGTTGATGCAATGCATGCGAGTCAACAAAGCTGTAACCGCTCAGTTGAGTCTTCACGGGCTATATCTGAAAGCTTAGGTGCGGTAACTACGTCCGTGACCACCATTAATGATATGAGTACACAAATTGCCACAGCGGCAACAGAGCAAAGCAGCGTGACAGAAGAAATTAACCGTAACGTGTATGCTATTCAAGAAATTGTTAATGAATTAACGCAGTCGAGTAAAACCACTTCTTCAGTTAGTAAGCACTTAGCGGGACGCGGTGAGAACTTGGGTGACCTAGTGGGGCAATTTAAAATATAAATAGCTTGAGTTATTAATTTTTTATCAAGCCGTAACGTGTTTAGTTACGGCTTTTTTTGGCTTTATTTTTAGCTAAAGCGCGATAGTTAATAGCACGCTACAACCATAAATATTTAACAACACAGCGATTTTTTAATATTTTTATGCGTGTCTAATGTACACTATTAGCTATTCTCATTAATAAGTGCTTACTTATTACAGTAAATTTATAGTGAAAGACTATTTTAGGGTTTTTAAATGATAGAGTATCCGGTTGATCAGTTACCACAACTCATAAACGACTTATTGCAGTGTGATACCACTGAGCGCAAAAATAAATTACTTATTGATGCTCAGCAAACCTTATCAACGGAACACTTATCCTTATTATTTGAAGCTATTCCTAAAGAGCAGCGCCTTGAAATTTGGCATTTACTAGATGAAGACACGCAACACGAAATTTTCGTTAATTTAAGTGAAGATAGCTGTTTATGGTTACTGCAAACCCTAGATGACAGTGACGGTTTTAAATTATTAGACGAAGTTAACGTTGAAGAGCTGCTTGAGTTAGAAGAAGTGATCCCGCAGCGCTTTATTGATTATGCAAAAAAGCAGCTTGATGAAGCACAAACCAAACAATACGAGCTGGCGCAACAATATACGCCTGAGCAACTAGGTCACTGGATTGGCTTTGACTTTTTAAAGGTGTCAGACAAACTCACAGCCGGCGGCGCTAAAAAGTTACTCCACAAAGGGTTACCGCAGTACAGCGAAGTGATTTATTTAGTGAGCCGCAAAGGCAGCTTAATAGGCGAAGTGGCAGTTAATGACCTGATAAAAGCGCATGATAATGAGAGTTTAATGACCTTAGCTAATCATGACTTTACCTCATTGCATGCAGACCATGATTTATATGAAGCCGCTGAAGTGGTTATTCATAGTGAACAAATGGCCATGCCCGTGGTTAATGCCGATAACAAACTAATAGGGCGATTAACCATTGCATCAGCTTATGAATTACGTCAGGAAATCGCTGACGAAGCCACAGCAAAGGCTGGTGGTTTACGAGAAGACGAAGACCTATTTGCTAGTGTTCGCAAAAGTGCTAAAAACCGAGGTATTTGGCTAGGTATCAACTTAGCAACCGCATTTTTAGCCTCGTGGTTTATTGGTTTATTTGGCGCCACCATAGAACAAGTGGTTGCTTTAGCTGTATTGATGCCGATTGTCGCTTCAATGGGGGGTATTGCCGGAAGCCAAACCTTAACGGTTATAGTGCGTGGTCTTGCGCTTGGTCAGGTTACCGACTCCAACCGTAAGGCACTGCTTAAAAAAGAGCTGCGTGTGGGCGCGGTAAATGGCTTGGTATGGGCTTTAGTGATTGGCTTGCTAACTTTCCTATGGTTTAACGATATTATGCTTAGTATAACCATTACTGTGGCAATACTGCTGAATTTAGTGGCTGCATCATTGGCGGGCGTAGTGATCCCGTCTATTTTAGATAAAATGAAAATTGACCCTGCATTATCAGGCTCAGTTATTTTAACCACAGTCACTGATATTGTCGGCTTTGTAACCTTTTTAGGATTAGGTAGTTTGTTACTACTGTAATTTTTATATAAAGATTAATCTCTTATCTACAGCATTTAAAATTAATCTAAACGCCAGTAAAGTAACTCAATTTAGTGGCTTTTAGGGTAGATATAGCGCCATGGAATGGCCTTTAATTTAAACTTTAAACAACAGTACTTATTTTATTTCTACCTTCGGTTTTTGCGCGGTACAAAGCCGTGTCTGCGGCGTACAACAGCGCCTCGTAGGTACGGTATTGACTATTGTGCTCACAGGCAATCCCTTGGCTCACACTAACTTTAACCTCTGGTGGCAGGCCTATATCTGTAAATGTCATCGCATTAATTTGTTGTTGTACATGCTTGGCAACAATCGTTGCACTTTTTATATCGCAACGCGGTAAAATAATAGCAAACTCCTCACCGCCATATCTCGCTGCCAAACACTCTCTTGACGGGATACAATGCAAAAGCATTTTTGCAATTTTTTGTAAGCATTTATCACCTTTAATATGCCCATAGGTGTCGTTGAATTTTTTAAAGTGATCTACATCAATCAATATGCTGGTTAGAGGTTGTTGGCTTTGAATACTTTCTTGCCAGTATTTTTTTAGTGACTCATCTAAAGCTAAACGATTAGCGAGCCCAGTTAAGTGATCGGTTGAAGCTTGTATTTTTAAACGGTTGTACATCGCTTTATGCGTACTGAGATCATGAAGTATGCAAACGTATAATTTTTGCGCCGATGCAATACTTTTTGGCATGCTAGATATTGATAAGTCTGCTTCAATAATATCACCATTCGCTTTATTTATTTTTATTTCATTTGGGCCAAAGCTAAGGGAAGTATCTTTAATGTCTATCCAATTTAATAACGTCTGTTTATATTTATCAAGGTCTGCACCGTGTAAAAACGACAGTAAATTTTCGCCTATTAGAGATTGCTGAGAGTAACCTAATAGCTGTGCTGCTTTTGGGTTTGCAAACTCAAAACCACCGTGCTCATTAAGTACAAAAATGCCTTCGGCGGTGCCGTTAAATAATTCAATTAAAGCGCCAAATTGGGTATGAGAAAAAGGACTCGATAAAGCGCAATCGAAGGGGAGTGCTTTATCGTTTTTAACCGCTGGAGTCTCTTTTTTATTAATTTGTTTAGACACGTTTTAGCCTTAGCATGATACAGACGTTTTTGATGTCTACAAATTTACATAAAAAAGTGCAATTAAACCTTTCGGTAATCTTCTGCTTTTAAGTTTTTGATTAATAGTATTTTTTATTATGCGCAGGCGTTAAAGGCCTGTGCAATTTGGAAAACAAAAATTAAATATTAAGCGTTGTTGATTAATTTTTGTCTTTATTTTCAATTTGTGGGTCGGCGCTTTCATAGGCTTTACCATTGCACTCAACATTAAATATTAAACACACAGTGCCATTATTTTCATCTGTGTCTGTGATGGTGATTGATTGGCCATCATCATTGATTTCTGATTTAAAATCACCAGCACAGTCGCCTTCTTTATCAGTGATAGTGGCTCCGGTGAATAAAAAACCTTTAGCAAGTGTTGCTTCATTTAAGCTATAAATACCTGCGGTTTCAGTTCTGACAACGCCACCGCCAGAGACTTCTTTGTTATCTTTAAAGTATGTAAAATTGGCGTTGTCGTTACTGTCTAATTCAATATTTACAGTAAAGTTAATTTGTTCTTGAGAGCTATCCATATTATTTCCTTTTGTATTCGTGGTTATAGTTTAAAGTGAGTAATGCCTAATTTAACTAGACTTGCTTTTATTTTGGGGATTTCGTTTGCTCTATTTAAGCAGGTGTATGCCTGTAACAGCGGGTGCGTTACGTGAACGCTTTGGTTTATTTTTACTGTTTCAGCAATGGCTTTAAGCGCATTTAAGCAAAATTGCTCTCGCTGTACGGTATTTTCAGCTAATTTAGCTTTAAGTAAATTTATATTCGTAAAGTCTACATTATCACCACTCTTTGCTTTATTAGCTATGTACTGTTGGTAGCTTGTATCATTTTCAAGGGCTGTTAAAAACTCATATGCTTTAAGTGGTGACTGTCTATCAATAAAGTACTGTATAAGGATCAATTGAGTATTAATTGCAAAGTTATTTTTAAAGTCCTGCACTTTCAAAAAGTTAATAATATCCTTAACTCGGTTATCAATGTTTTTATTAGGTGAAAGCATTAGCTGGTGGGCTAAAAAACGATAATAAGAATGTTGAATGTCTTTACTTTTTGGATCTTGCAATCGTGCGGTATTAACTGTTTTTGTGGCTTGCTGTGCTTTTTTGTAGGCTGGTTGTTTATTTGGCAGGTAGCTCAAAAGGTAGCTTTGTTGAATATAAGTATAAGCTAAACTGCTTGATAAACTGGCATCATCTGGATATTCAATTAATAAACTTTTTAACTCATTAGATGCATTTTCATACATGGTTAATGCGGCATTAAAGTTACCAAGCCTTTCTTCAGTTTTTGCAAGCCAACTAATGGTGTCTGCTTTATCGCGCAATAAATTTTTGTTATTGGGTTTAAGCTCAAGGGCTTCATTTTTAAGGGCGAGCGACTCTGTAAAGCGTTGTTTCGCGCCAGTGTAGTTAAATTGCTTTAAATACAAAGATCCCAGCGAATTATGCGAATACGATAACTCCATAATCGAGTTAAAACTATTTGGTGCTAATGAATACATTTTCTCACTGTAGGCATGATATTTTTTAAATAATGGTTCAGTAGCAGCGTAATCACTTTTATCATAATGAAGCTGACCGAGCCAAAAGGCATTGGCACCGGCAAGCGTTAATAGCTCTAAATTATCTGGTTGTATTTTTAATAGTGCTTCAAGGCGAATGCGGGCGTTTTCAAAGGCGGTGAAGGCCTCAATGGTTTTCCCGCGAGAATAGGCCACTTCTCCCATGGCCTCAAGAGTTTGCGCGTACTGAAAGCGACTTTTAAATTCTCCTTGTTGACTGCTAAAGTTAAATAGCGAGCTTGGCTCATCAACTTGATTGGTAAAATACTCAAGTGCTTTATTACTAATGCCATCAAGTAAGTCCATACGCTTAACGCTGCGTAATTTATCGGCAAAATCACCGACCATAAATCCTAGTAAGCTTTCGGCTTCTTGGCGTTTTTGCTGTGCAAGTTGCTGCGCTTGAAAGCTAGTAACGCTCATAAATAGGGCAACACAGGTAAGTAAACAAAGCAGAGCGACGGTGCCGCGTTTTATGGTTGTTTTTGCTTTACTGTGTTTAAGAGAGCTGGTTATAAGCGCGCGTTCGTCATCGTCTAGTTCGAATATGTTGTCGTTTAATAAGGTAACGGCTTCTTGCAGTGGTTTACCCGGCGCTAACAGGTAGGCGTTACTTTTGTGCTCATTAAGCCATTGTTGCGTGTGGTGGTGTAAGCGGCTTTTTATAGCAAGGGCATCTTTATGGTCATTAATCCACTGTTTAGCACGTGGCCATTGGCGTAATAATGCCTCGTGGGCAAGGCTAAAGTAGGCTTCTTGGTTTTGTAAATGCGATACAAATAAGCGGCTATCGACCATGGCTTGAACCAGCTCTTTTTGACTGGTGTTGGTTAACGCTTGTAAGCGGGCTGCGCGACTCGTAATGGTTTTACCATCTGGGTTTAGCGTTACTAATTGCGATAACACGCTTTTTAGTTGCTGCTGTTGCGCTTTAGAAAGCCCTATAAATACCTCTTCGGCTTTTTTACCAATGGCACCCTCAATACCGCCGAGTTTTTCATATACACTGTGCAATAACTCATTATTATCACTGCGCTGTAAATACAGCTCTTGCAGTGTGTATTGCAGCATGGGCAGTGCATCTGGATTGTTGGCGGTATCGGCGCAAAGTATTTCATCCAGCGGGGTTTTGGTGTGTGGGTCTTGCGAAAACGTTAAATTAGCGGTTAACGCTGGCAAGCGAATAATTTGTTGTAGTTCATGGCGATTTGGCGGGGTTAAATCGTAATGCGCGCCATGAGCTTTGCCGGCCATAAGGCTTGGCTGCTCAACCACTAAAGGGTAAAAATCGTTACGACAGGCACTAAATACAATCACCGCTTTAGAGGTCGCTAAACGCTCAATAACAGATAAAAAATGACTTCGGGTGTCGTTACTAAATAGCGGTGAGGAAAGTAGCACTTCTAAGCGGTCTATAAACAAAAACAATAGCGGCGTTTTTGCTGCTGTTTGAGTATTTGCAATTGTATTTTTTAAACAACTAATAACATTATCTATGTCATGTTCTAGCTGCTGCGCCAGCGTTTGTGCGCTTAACCCTGTAAATACTGGAATGTCGTTAATATCCCAATCGAGCATGGCTGAGGCGAGATCTAAATACAGCCTATTTTGAGCTACATCTGCAAAGTCTAGTTGGGTGTACGACATTACTCTAATGCCGTTATAGCCTCGCTCGTCGAGTAGCTTTGGCAATATACCCGCATTAACTAATGATGATTTACCCGTGCCACTAGGGCCAAGGATTAAACAAAATGCGCGCTGTAATTTTATTTGGCTTGATACGCTCTCTAGTAACGTGCTGATGGCGTGATTACGACCAAAAAATAAGTGGGTATCGGTTGGGTTATATGCACTCAAACCTAAAAAAGGAGAGCCGCCTTGCCATGTGTTAACTTGGCTGGGGAGGTCATCAGCCAATGGAAACTCAACCGTTGCAATAACCCTATAACCCCGTTTACGTATGGTTTCTATGTATTGCGGAGCGCTTGCCTTATCACCCAGGGCTTTTCGAAGTTGAGTGATAGTTTTATGCAGAGGATTATCGCCGGTTTCTGTGTTTGCCCAGCAGTGAGTTAATAACGCGTCGCTACTGACAATCTCTGCTTGGTTTTGACACAAGTACAGCAAAACATCCATGGCTTTGGGCTCTAGCTGTTTTTGTTCTTCAGCGCGTTGAAGGGTGTTACTGGCAGGGGTTACTTGCCATTCACCTAGATAAAAAGGCGGTTGCTGCATAATTGGCTCATTTTTACAGTTATTAGTGCACTTAACTTTTTGCGTTAATCACATGAGAAGTGCTAGTTATTTTTATTAAGTGTAACAATGCGTTGTGGAAACGGAATTTCAATATTGGCATCGTTAATTGCTTTATACACGCTGCCATTAATAGCAAGCTTAGTTTCAATAATTTTAGTGGTGGGTACCCAATAGCGATAGCTAATAGTAACGCCGCTATCAGCAAAGCGCTCTATGCCAATTTGTGCATTGGGTTTTTTAGCGACGAGTTCATGCTGTATGAGCACGTTTTCAATTAGGTTGATTGCTGTATCACTGCAGGCACTGTAGGCAATATCTATTTCACCTTTTACCAGTGAATAATTAAATGAGTTGTGCAGAATTTCGCCAACAATATGTTTGTTGGGAATGGTTATTTCTACTTTTTCTTCATTAATTAATACGGTGTGCCCCAGCTCAATTACTTTTACTTGGCCGCTAACACCTTTTACTTCTATGGTATCGCCGACCACAAATGGCCGTGTAGCAATAATAGCAAGCCCCGCGCCATAATTAGAAAGCATGCCTTGTAACGCTAAGCCTGCACCCAATGAGGCTGCACCTATTGCAGCAACAAATGGGGTCACACTAATACCAATTTTACCCAGCGCAATAATGATCACCATAATGATTAGCAGTACTTTCACTACATTACTGACAAAGTTGGTTAAGGTGATATCAACGTTATGCCGCGTCATTAAATTGGCAACACCTTCAGCGAGCTTTTTCGCCACCCACAGGCCAACCAATAGTATAAAAATAGCGCCGACTATTTGCATACTATAGGTGACTAAATACTCGGTAAGTAGGGCGTAGTATTTTTCAAATTGCTGAATTTCGGAACTGATCATGGTGGGCTCTAGTTTTAGTTAGATTGTTATCAACTTACTATAACAAAGTGCTCACTAAAAATGGATATAATAGTGGTACTATCACCGCAGTTAATAACGCACTCAATGCCATAGCCACTGATGAAAACGCCCCTATTTTTGGGTGCTCGGCAATTGCAGCGGCTGTACCTATAGCGTGACAAGCCGTTCCCATTGCAATGCCTTGTGCCTCAAAGTTAAATATTTTAATTAGTTTTAGTAATAAAAAGCCAAACAAAGCCCCAAGTAAACCAATAAAAATAACCATGGCAGCAGCCAACGAGCTGATCCCCCCAAGTGAATCGGTGACAAGTAATGCAATAGGTGTCGTAACGCTGAGTGCGGCAACTGAAGCGCTGAGCTGCGATGGGACAGCAAATAAAACACTTAATACAAAAGCCACCAGTGTGGCGTTAATAATGCCAATACTGCAGGTGACTAAAATGAGTAAAAAGTTTTTTCGAATATGCATAAACTGCTGATATAAGGGCAGGGCTAACGCAACGATTGCAGGCTCGAGTAACCAACTAAGTAGTTGGCTATGAGAGGAAAATTTCGCATAAGGCAAATCTAGATTAACTAATAATAAGGCAATTATTGCAATACTTAAAAATACGGGGTTTGTGAGGGATTTTAATATGCTGTGACTCACTCTCACATTGAGCATTTTTAGCCCTAAAAAAAGAGCGATTATAAAAGGGATAGTTAACCACCAAAGACTTGGCGTTATTGCACTGATTTGCTCATTCATTGTTTTCAGTGCCTTTAAAGTGACCAACGATACTGGCTACTAAAATTAAGCTACTAAAGGGCACTATAATCATCACGGTGGTTAAAAATGGCCAATGGGTTTTTATAAGTCCCAAGTGTTCAATAAAGCCAACGCCTGCAGGAATAAAGAAAATAGGCATTACATTTAAAATAGGCGAGGCACATGGGGTAAGTTGTTGCTCTTTAACAATGCCTGATAAAAGCAGTACCAGTAAAATAACCATTGCTAACAGTGGCGCAGGGAAACTGACATCAATAAAGTGCATAATAAGTTTGCCCGCTCCCAAACAAAGCAAAATGATAGCGCTACTTAAAAAGTATTTCATGGCGATGACTCAATAAAATAGAGGATTATCACTTTAACAAATAACGCAGTTTTGTGCATTGTGCCTTAGTATTACCAGCGTTTGGCGTTTGCAAACTCAATATCAGTTTTACCTTTTGCTTTAGCAATGGCTTTTTTAGTATTGGGGTTGATTAATAAGCGAATTTGGCTCCATGTTTCTTTGGCGAGTATTTTTCGAGCAGGGGCTTTATAGCTTTGTTGAGTTACACGCTTTATTGCAGCTAATGTGTCAGGTGAGCGCGCTAGCAGTGTATCAAGCATCTCTTTAGTTGCTTTATCTGTATCGTCGGTTGTTTTGGTTACTAAACCTAGTTCAAAAGCATATTGTGCGTTTATTGGATTTGCGTGACTTGCTAACCAAAGCGCTTGGTCGCGTTTTACTAAGCCTGAAAGCATAACATTAGCGCCCATATCTGGGCATAACCCCCAGCGCGCTTCCATAATGGCGAGTTTGGCATCGTGGTGAACAATCCGGTAATCGGCACCCAGTGCTATTTGCAATCCACCCCCAAGGCAATTTCCGTTTATTTTTGCAATAACAGGCACACTCAATGATTGCCAACCAAGTACTACTTTTTGCGCTAAATTTTGATTACCAGGAAGCCATTTAAATAGGAGTTTTATAATGTTGAATGGTGAGGCCATAACCGCATTGATATCGAGTCCTGCACAAAAGTGTTCACCCTCACCGGTTAATACAACCGCACGAATACTGGCGTCTTTTTTTATATTTTTAATCACTTTATTAAGCTCAACAAACATAGCAAAGCTTAAGGCATTTTGTTTTTCTTCGCGATGCAATGTAACTGTAGCGATACCCTGTTTTTTTTCTAATTTTATCATTGTGCACTCCTCTGACCTGTTGCTTGAGCTTATGTTTTTATTGATGTTAAGTAAAGTGGATGAAGATGAATAAAAACAAACTGAATTTTTTAAAGCAAATGGGGTCTGTTATCTTTAACGATTAACTTAATTTTTAAGGGTAACGCCTTATGCTAACTAATCGTTAATCTATCTATAAGTATTAGGAATAAATAAAAAAGTCAGTATTTAACGTGTTTTTTTTATCAAAACCCCAACAACTTTTGATATTATGATACCCACTTAAAAGCTCAGAGGTTAACCATTCATGTCAGGTCCACGTTTATTTACGGTAGAAGAAGCAACTCATCAAGCTTATGATATTTTTTTAGAGCTGGCTCCCAATAATTTAAGCGATAAAGATGTTGAAGAATTTAACCTGCACCGTGAAGAGCTAGGCTTTATTGAAGAAGATGAGCCTGATGAACAGTGGCAAGACTTTGTTGCCTTAGGAATTGAACCTGAGCATTTTATTCAAGTATTAGTAGGCCTTGAGTTTGATAATGAAGACGTATTATTTGCGAAAATTTTAATTAGCCGTGATAAAGACGCGCCTTTTTGCCATATTTTATGGAAAGAAAGTGAATAACTTTTTCGGCCCCTTTTCATTATTACCATTTGCAAGAGAATGTATTTTGCGAAAGTACGTTGTATTACTGCTTTTATTATTTAGCTCCTACAGCTGGGCAGTGGATCCCTTTGAAGATTTTCATCAATATGGGGAGCTCTCTGATGAAGAAATTCATGAGCTACACAAAGGCGAAGTACTTTATGGTGATACCGAGTTTGGTTTTATTTTAAGTAAAGGTAATACCAACTCAACCAGTTTTAAACTCAAAGGTAATCTTTACCAAGATTTTGAAAACTGGCGTAATCAATTCAAAATAGATTCCTTATACAAACGTGACGAAAATGAAGAAACGGGCCAGTCGGATGTTACGGCTAATCGCGTGTTTGTTTCTGCGCAGGGTAACTATAAAGTTGGTGTTAAAAATTCGTCTTTCTTTATTTATGGCGATTATGAAGAGGATGAATTTAGCGGTCTTGATTTTAAAAGTACGGTGGCAACCGGCTATGGTGCACGTATTTATCAAGGGGTTAAAAACAAAGTAGATATAGATATTGGCCCTGGTTTATATCGCTCCGTTGCTGATGATGAGTCAACAATAAGCGAAGACGATAAAGACAAAATGGGTTACTTGTTACGTATTGCCATGCAATGGGAGCGATTAGTATCTAAGCGCACCCGATTTAATCAGGATATTAGTATAGAGCAGTCATTGTCTGGGCTTAACTCTCGGTTAAAGTCAGAAACGGCATTAATTAGCCAAGTGGTTGGCGCGGTATCGCTTAAATTTGCGTATATGTACCGTTATAACTCTAAGCCTGAAGAAGATAAGCTTAAATACGATTCAGAGCTCAGTGCAACCTTAGTGTACAGTTTTTAATTTTTTTAACTTTTTAATTGAGAGTGTTATGTATCAGCATAAGCAGTATGCGGTATTTATATTTGTAGTATTAGCGTGGATCAGTGGTTTTGTTGCACTTGCATGGAATTTAATGGGTGCCGATGTGCCGTTAATGGTATTTGCAGGTATTTTATTACTGGTGGGTTTTTTATTTCATGGTTTAACCATTAAAGTTGATGAAGCCCATATTAGCTGGGCATTTGGTCCAGGCGTTGCGGGTCAAAAATTAGCACTAGAGGACATAGTTGGCGTAAAAGCAGTACAAAACTCATACCGTCACGGTATTGGTATTCGCATTACGCATGATGGTTGGATTTATTCAGTATCAGGCTTTAGTGCCGTGCAATTAACGCTTAAAGATGGCACTCAATATCGCTTAGGCACGAATGACCAAGAGGGGTTAGTTGCTGCGCTTGAAGATAAAATAACTCCTGGCGAAGTACCAGCAGCAGAGCCTCAAGTTAAATTACGTACGCATAATAATATGCTGTAAAAAAAGCGCCTCAGGCGCTTTTTTTATTACTGCATTAGGGCTTAGTGCTCGTGACCACAACCGCCTTCGCCATGTACGTGGCCATGCTCAAGCTCTTCGGCTGTTGCATCGCGTACTTCTAAAATTTCTACATCAAAGTTAAGCGTAATGCCGGCAAGTGGGTTGTTACCATCAACAATGACTTCTTCGTCTTGAATATCGATGATCATTACTGATTGGTCGCCGTCATCGGTGGTTGCACGAAATTGCATGCCCACTTCAATTTCCATACCTTCAAACATTGATTTTGGTACGGCTTGCATTAAGTGATCATGACGCTCACCGTAACCTTCTTCTGGTTCTACTTTTACACTTAGTGTATCGCCAGCTTGCTTGCCTTGCAGCGCATTTTCAAGCCCTGAGATCAGGTAGCCTGTACCAACGATAAAAATTAATGGCTCACCGCCAAATGAGTTATCAATGGTATTGCCGTCATTATCTAAAACAGAGTAATGCATTTTTACCACTTTATTTGCTGCAACGATCATAGTCATTCCTATTATTCATCTTCAAGAGAGTAAGGTAGAGGCAGAATGTTTAGCTCTACCGAAGGGGTGTGTTTTGCACGAAGAGTCTGATCGATATCAGTATCGTTTGGCAACACGACCAAACCAGTTAAAGTCTGTGTTTGTTCATTATAGCTTTGCGCAATAAGTTTACCTGCACGGCGCCAGTTTTCACCTAATTGGGTTTCAATATCAGGCTCATCAAGTCGTCCTTCGCTTTGTCCTGAAACGATATACATGGCGCGTTTGTTTTTGCCTAGGTACTTCATACGTGCAACGGTTTCTTGGCCTGTGTAGCAACCCTTTTTAAAGCTAATGCCGTTAATGGCTTGCAGGTTAACCATTTGCGGTACGTATTCATCAATTGCATCAACACTTAATTGCGGTTCACCAGCGAGTATAGACGCTTGTTGCCATAGGGCGTCGTTGTCGAGGGTCGACACGTCGTCAGGTAGGCAAAATTGGCTGTCAACCATTAGTAAAACGCGGTTTGGTGCCAGTTTCAGTGCTTTGCCATGGGCGAAGTCGCAGGCTGTGGCGTCATCGCTAAAGTGAATATCCAATTGTGTGAGTAAGTCTGTTAAGTCATCGCCAAGTAGACCAATTAATCGCTCTGATGCTTTATTAATTTCAACTTTTGCAAATACAGCATATTTTTTTAATTCAGCAAGAGAGCGTTCTACTTCAGCACTTGAGCCTGTTAAATAGTAATTTTGCTGATAAGAAAATAGCTTAAATACACCCCATAACTTCCCTTTTGCACTACAGTGACCTGCCCACAAAAAGGTGCTGTTGTTAAGTTTATTTAGATCTTGAGTGATTTGTCCGTGTAGGTACGATAATTTATCTGCGCCTGAGAGGCTAATAACCTGATGTGATAAAGGACATGCATAAACCAGAGACATAAACACCTTCTTTGCAATAACAAATGAGTGCACATAATAACGTAGTTAAAGCGTATGGTACAGCGACTAACGGACGATGTTTTTTATAACTTAGTGCTGTTAAATTAATGGGTATTTGGTAAACTCGAGTTAATTAAATATGAGGTTTAAAATGGTTGAAATACATAGTAAAGCACGTATCCGTTGGGCTTGTCGCCGTGGCATGTTAGAGCTAGATGTTTTGTTTATGCCGTTTGTTGAAGAAGCTTATGACTCGTTAGATGCTAAACAGCAGGCGGCTTTTCAGCGTCTATTAACCCAAGAAGACCCAGATTTATTCGCTTGGTTTATGGGCCATGAAAAATGTAAAGACGCTGAGCTAAATAGCATGGTTCAGCTAATTTTAGACCGAGTTCGTGTATAGATTTACTGTTACAAATAATAAAACAGACCACAAACCGATTGTGATCTTTTTTTGTGTGCTGACTTTAGTGTTGTGCCTATTTATGGACTCGGTGGCGGCAACTCTTTTTTGTATTGCACTTAATAGTGTTGCTGGCATTATCGTTTGGCGAAAAATCGTCGCTGCTCAGCCACAGCAGGGCATTATACTTTTAGAGCCGAATCAATTTCGCTTTGAAGGCTCTGGCAGGCAAATTCAAGGTGTAATTAGTAAACAAAGCCGGTTACTTGGTCAGAGTGTGTGGTTGTATATTAATGGTTTTAGTAAAAACTATTGGCTGATTATTTCAGCCAATAGTGTTGATGAACAAAGCTATTCGCGTTTAAAACGGGCAACGCTTGAAGCAATTAATTACGCGGAGGGGTCAAAATAGTGGGCGTTGGGTTCTCATTTTGCTCTGGATAATCAATGGTAAAGTGTAGTCCACGACTTTCTTTACGTTCCATTGCACTTCTAATTATAAGCTCGGCTACTTGAACTAAGTTACGTAACTCAAGTAAGTTATTACTCACTCTAAAGTTTGCGTAATAATCGTGTATTTCCTGTTGTAGCAGTTCAACACGATGCAGCGCACGTTCAAGGCGTTTGGTTGAGCGTACAATCCCCACATAATCCCACATAAATAATCGTAGCTCATGCCAGTTATGGGTGATCACGATTTCTTCATCTGAGTTAGATACGCGGCTTTCATCCCAACTAGGTAACTCAACCAGTGCAGGAGCGGTTTCTATTTTACTTAAAATGTCTTTTGCTGCTGCATGGGCAAATACAATGCACTCTAATAATGAGTTACTTGCCATGCGGTTAGCGCCATGCAGGCCGGTATAAGCCACTTCACCCACAGCGTATAAATTTGCTAAATCCGTTTTGCCGTTAAAGTCGGTCATTACGCCACCACAGGTGTAATGTGCTGCGGGAACGACAGGGATTGCCTCTTTGGTAATATCAAGTCCTACACTCAAGCATTTAGCGTAGATAGTAGGGAAGTGTTCAATAATAAAATCTTTGTCTTTATGGCTAATATCTAAATATACGCAATTTGCGCCAAGGCGTTTCATTTCAAAGTCGATAGCGCGCGCTACAATATCGCGCGGAGCGAGTTCTTCTCGTTCATCAAACTCTTTCATAAAGCGAGTGCCATCAGGGCGTTTTAAATACGCACCTTCACCACGCATTGCTTCGGTAATTAAAAAGTTTTGTAATTCCGGGTGGTAAAGACTGGTTGGATGAAATTGATTAAATTCCATGTTAGCAACACGACACCCTGCACGCCACGCCATTGCAATGCCATCACCACTAGAAACATCAGGGTTAGAGGTGTAAAGGTACACTTTACTTGCGCCACCCGTTGCTAGGGCAACAAATTTTGCGCCAATAGTTTCTACTTTTTTGGCTTTTTTATTCCACACATGCATACCGTGAACATGTGACCCCGTTTTACCGATATTTTTATCAGTAATTAAATCAATCGCATTGTAATGCTCTAACAAGGTGATATTGTTGTGCGCTTGAACTTGGCTAATCAGCGTTGTTTGCACTGCTTTGCCAGTGGCATCGGCAGCATGCAAAATGCGTCGATGGCTATGACCCCCTTCGCGGGTTAAATGAAAGCGCTCTTTACCTTTACTATCAAATTCCATATCAAAAGGTACGCCTTGATCAATCAACCATTGTAGGCAGTCATGCGCATTACTGGCAGTGTAATGAACAGCTTCTCTGTCACACAAACCGCCACCGGCATCTAAGGTATCTTCAACGTGAGACTCTATACTGTCATTTTTTTTATCAAAAACAGCGGCAATTCCGCCTTGGGCATAAAGAGTAGAACCTTCGGTTAATTCACCTTTACTGATCACGGTAACGTTACAGTAATTAGCCAAAGATAAAGCAAGTGATAAGCCTGCTGCGCCGCTACCAATAATAGCGACATCGGTAATGTGATGTTTATTTTGGTTCATCTGTGAGGTACTTTGCGGTTACAATGCTCAGATAGAGCAATATTTATTTTTAATACTTATAGTTGTACCATATTTGTTGAACTACTACTAAGTGGTTTTAGCGTATAAACGCGTAATTTGTAGCTATTTTATAAAAAAACAATATGAGTCAGAACTTTTTATTCATCTAAGGGTCAGAGTAGGTGTGAACAATGGCGACACTATGAATAATAAGCAAGAATCAATCAGAGGAGTACCGGCTCGAATGAGCGAGCAGGAATTAGATTTAGCGTTAGTGAAAAGGGTTCAGCAGGGAGATAAAAACGCCTTTAACCTATTAGTTAAGAAGTATCAGAACAAGATTGCCGGTTTGATCTCACGTTATGTATCAAATCAAGGTGACATTGCTGATGTAGCACAAGAGGCGTTTATTAAAGCGTACCGTGCCCTTCCAAACTTTCGTGGTGACAGTGCTTTTTATACTTGGCTTTACCGTATCGCCGTTAATTGTGCTAAAAATTATTTAGTGGCTCAAGGGCGTAAACCGCCAGCAAATGATATAGATGCTGACGATGCCGAGTTTTATGAAGGTGCAGATTCAATGCGTTCTAACGCGTCACCTGAAAATTTACTATTAAGCGAAGAAGTACGCGCTGTTATTTTTAATACGATTGATAGTTTGCCTGAAGATCTAAAAACCGCGATTACTCTTAGAGAAATTGAGGGTATGAGCTATGAAGAAATAGCCGTGGTGATGGATTGCCCAGTCGGGACGGTACGTTCGCGTATTTTTCGTGCCCGTGAAGCAATTGATAATAAATTAAACCCATTGATAGGCGAGTCTTAGTATGACAAAAGCACACGTTAACCGCTTAGATAACGAATCGTTATCAGCATTACTTGACGGTGAGCAAACTTTAAATGATGCCGCTATTGCATCAGATGATGTTGCTACGTTTGGCCGTTACGCGTTAATCGGTGATGCAATGCGAGCTAAAGAAAATAACAATAATATGGATTTTGATATTAGCGATCGCATTTCATTAGCACTTGAGAGTGAGCCCGTTTATGCAGACTTTAGCCAGTCTGACAGTGTGGCAACCCCTTCAAGCACCGAAACAGACAACAAAGTAGTGGCGTTTAATTGGCGTAAACCGGTTGCCCAATTGGCAATTGCAGCAAGTGTAGCAATGTTTACTATTGTTGGCGTGAACACCTTACCGCAAGGTGAAGATGCTCCACAAAATGAAATTCCTTTACTGCAAACCACGCCGTTAACCGGCATGGCGTCGCCAGTAAGCTACTCATCAGCACCAGCACTTGATAACGCAGAGCAAGGCTTGCGCGAGCTTCAACAGCAACGCATTGGCGCATTAGTACTTGAACATCAGCGTCAAGCGCGTGTTGCTCATTCGTTAAAAACAGCTAAAACAGATGAAACATCGCCAGAGGAAAAAAACTAATTAGATGAAAGTAATCACTTTTATTATGTCATTGGTGTTAAGTTTTAACACTTTTGCCAATGACACAAACCCCGCTAAAGATTTACTGCTTGAAATGGCCAGTGCAGTTCACACTCGTAATTTCGACGCCTCTTTTGTTGTTGTTAAAGGTAAAAGTATGGAGCCCTACCGCTGGGTGCATGCTAAACAAGGTGATATAGAGCTTGAGCATTTAAGTTTGCTTAATGGCGCTGGCCTTGAAATGATCCGTATTGACGACCAAGTTACCTACTTTGAGCCACAATCAGAACCTTACTCGTTAACAACCGACTCAATTGCAGGTCCCATCCCAGAAGTTTTATTTAAAGATATTAATCGCCTAAGTGCGCATTATGATTTTGTGCTTGGTGGTAAAGGCCGTATTGCGGGGCGTCCTGCTCAGCTGGTTCGAATTGAATCTAAAAACGATGACAAATATAACTATTGGATTTGGATTGATACTGAGTCTTCGTTATTATTAAAAGCCGCTTATGTTAATCATCAAGGCGAAGCACTTGAGCAATTTCAACTTACCCATATCAGTGTAACTGAGCAACCGGCAAGCTTATTATTAGAAGTACTTAATCGTAATTTTCCAACCCCATTACCGGCTAATTCAATTGCTGAACAGAGCAAAGCAAATGCTATGAATTGGACTATTGGTTGGCTACCTGAAGGGTTTGAACTACTCAAGTCAGATAGACATAAGCTCGACTTAAACAATGAATTAACAGACTACTATTTATTTTCTGATGGATTCGTTGAGGTATCAGTATTTGTACAACGACCACTACCGGGCAAGCGTTTAAGCGGAGCACTGACCTCGGGTGCAACCACTATATATGTGCACAACGGCGGAAATTTTGATGTGTCTGTGGTGGGGAATATCCCAACAACGAGTGCTAAAGCGATTGCAGAGTCGGTATCACGGGCATTATAGAATCTAAATTATGATAGAACAAACGTTAACCGTCGTGGCCCTTAGTGGCTACGTTGCGCATTTAGAAGCCCAACAAAAACAAGCCTGTGAAGGCTGTAATGGACGTTGTGGCTCACAGGTGTTTAGCAAGTTATTTGGTACCGCCAAAAAAACCTTGCCCTATAAATTCGAAACGCAATTAGAAGTTGGACAAAAAGTGACCTTGTCACTGGATGATAGCCATGTTGTAAAACATGCTTTTGCCGTTTACATGCTCCCCTTATTTTTGAGTTTAATCTTTGCCTTAATAACCAGTGAATTAATATTATTGGCCGAAGGCTGGCAAATTTTAGCCGCGATATTGGGTGGGATCACCGGCTTTTTAATTGCTAAAACATGGGTGAAATCATTAAGACATGAGATAAAAGTGATAAAAATTCATCCAATTAGCCTCCCTTTAACTCAAATAGATGGTGATTGACGCCAATTAAATGTAAAATTGCGTTTTTATGCCACAGTAACTTGAAAATACACAGCAAGTATTTTCAAGTTATTTAGGCATATGACCTTAGTCCTTTAAAATAGAAGTTTAGAATCCAGTTTATGAAGCATATCCGTAATTTTTCGATCATCGCCCACATTGACCATGGTAAATCGACCCTTTCTGACCGTTTGATCCAAGTTTGTGGTGGTTTAACCGACCGTGAAATGCAGAAGCAAGTTCTGGATTCAATGGATATTGAACGTGAACGTGGCATTACCATCAAGGCACAAAGTGTAACCTTAAATTATAAAGCGAATGATGGTGAAACTTACCAGCTTAACTTTATCGACACCCCTGGGCACGTTGACTTTACCTATGAAGTATCGCGTTCGTTAGCGGCTTGTGAAGGGGCACTGCTCGTTGTTGATGCTGGTCAAGGCGTAGAAGCGCAAACATTAGCAAACTGTTACACCGCCATTGAAATGGACTTAGAAGTTATACCGGTACTTAATAAAATTGATTTACCGCAAGCTGATCCATTACGTGTAGCCGAAGAAATTGAAGACATTATTGGTATTGATGCCCTTGATGCCGTGCAATGTAGCGCCAAAACAGGTGTAGGTATTGCTGAAGTACTTGAAATGATCGTTAAAGATGTACCGCCACCAGTTGGTGATAAAGACGCGCCATTACAAGCGCTAATTATCGATTCTTGGTTTGACCCGTACCAAGGCGTTGTATCGCTAGTGCGTATTAAGCATGGTGAATTACGCGCTGGCGACAAAATTAAAATCATGTCAAACGAGAACGTACATACCGCAGATCATGTGGGTATTTTTACGCCTAAACAAACTAACACCGGTGTTTTACGCACAGGTGAAGTAGGGTTTGTTATTGCCGGTATTAAAGAAATACACGGTGCACCAGTAGGCGATACTATTACTCATCAAAAAAATGCGGCACCACTGCGCTTACCTGGTTTTCAGAAAATTAAACCACAAGTCTACGCGGGCATGTTCCCAATTGCGTCAGATGATTACGAGTCGTTCCGTGATGCACTTAACAAACTAAGCTTAAACGATGCGTCGTTATTCTTTGAACCAGAAAATTCAACCGCGTTAGGGTTTGGTTTCCGTTGTGGCTTCTTAGGTATGCTGCACATGGAAATTATTCAAGAGCGTTTAGAGCGTGAATACGACATTGACTTAATCACCACAGCACCAACGGTTATTTATGAAGTAGTGACTAAAGAGGGCACTACACAAATAGATAACCCGTCTGACCTACCAGCCGTAAACGATATTTTAGAAATACGTGAGCCAGTAGTAGAAGCTAATATTTTAGTTCCACAAGAGTACTTAGGCAGCGTAATCACCTTATGTGTTGATAAGCGCGGTATGCAAACTAAAATGAGCTATCACGGTAAGCAAGTTGCAGTAACGTATGAACTGCCAATGGCTGAAGTGGTAATGGATTTCTTTGATAAGTTAAAATCAACCAGTCGTGGTTTTGCGTCGCTTGATTATAACTTTAAGCACTTCCAAACCTCAGACATGGTACGTGTAGATATACTTATTAATGGCGAGCGCGTCGATGCTCTAGCTATTATTGTACACCGCGAAAGCGCGCAGTCTCGTGGTCGTCAGCTTGCTGATGCGTTAAAAGAGCTTATACCGCGTCAAATGTTTGATATTGCGATTCAGGCAGCAATTGGTCAGCATGTAATCGCCCGTACAACTGTAAAGCAACTACGTAAAAACGTAATCGCGAAGTGTTACGGTGGTGACGTGAGTCGTAAGAAAAAATTACTTCAAAAACAAAAAGATGGTAAAAAGCGAATGAAGCAACTTGGTAACGTTGAAGTGCCTCAAGAAGCGTTCTTAGCCATTTTAAAAGTTGGTAAATAAAAATAAAGGATAATAAATGGCTGGCTACTTTTCAGTTTTATTGGTGTTATTAACCTTAGGCTCAGGCCTAATATGGTTAATAGATCACTTAATGTTTGCCCCTAAAAGGCAGGAGCGTTTGGCAATTGCACAAACTTCTGCCGGTGGCCAACTTGATGAAGAAACAGCAGCATTGATTGCGCCTGAGCCAGTCATTACTGAAACAGCAAAGTCGATTTTTCCGATGATTGCTGCTATCACTATTTTTAGATCGTTTATTTTTGAGCCGTTTCAGATCCCATCGGGTTCAATGATGCCAACCTTATTAGTAGGCGATTTTATTTTAGTGCAAAAGTATTCTTATGGAATTAAAGACCCAGTATGGCGCAGCCAGTTAGTGGATGTGAGCGAACCAGAGCGTGGCGATATTGTTGTTTTTAAATACCCATTAGATGAAAGAGTTGATTATATTAAACGTGCTATAGGCTTACCTGGCGATAAAATTGTTTACCGCGATAAGCGTTTATATATTCAACCAAAATGTGAAGAAGGCGAAGTTCAAAAAGGCGCGTTTCTTTGCAACGAATTCAATAAAATTGATTTTAAATTAATTAATGATGATGAATTTATGCAAGGCCCAATGGCTTTAGCGCGTTTAAATGAAGATTTAACTACGTCTAGCCATGATATTTTAATTAACCCAAAATCGCCTGAACGAAAAGGGCGTTACTACCAGCAATTGGGCACTCCTGCGGATGAATGGGTGGTGCCTGCTGATCATTACTTTATGATGGGTGACAATCGCGATAACAGCCAAGATAGTCGCTTTTGGGGCTTTGTACCAAAAGAAAACTTGGTGGGTAAAGCTGTCTTTATATGGATGAGTTTTGAATTTGATAATGGCCCAGATGACATTTTACCAGGATGGGTTCCAACTGGTGTTCGTTTTGAACGCCTAGGTAATATTCAGTAACAATGAAAAAAAATGTAACAGAGTTATACAAAAGAATTGGCTACACATTTGCTGATCAAGGCCTACTTGAGCAAGCAATGACGCACCGCAGCCATAAAGGTCAACACAACGAGCGACTCGAATTTTTGGGCGACTCAATTTTGAGCTTTGTCATTGCCAATGCCTTGTACGCTAAATTTCCTAAAGCACGTGAAGGCGATTTAAGCCGCATGCGTTCGACTTTAGTTCGCGGCCAGACGTTAGCTGAATTTGGCCTTGAGTTTGAGCTAGGTGATTACCTACGTTTAGGCCCAGGCGAGCTAAAAAGTGGTGGTTTTAGACGCGAGTCAACCCTAGGGGATGCAGTTGAAGCTATTATTGGCGCTGTATTTTTAGATTCAGACATAGATCGCTGCGGCGAGCTTATTTTAGCGTGGTATGAATCACGTTTAGATGCTATTTCACCAGGGCTTAACCAAAAAGATCCTAAGACCCTGCTGCAAGAGTATTTGCAAGCTCGTAAGCTATCATTACCAGGCTACACCGTAGTTGATACTAAAGGTCAGGCACACAATCAAACATTCACGGTTGAATGTATCGTTGATGGAATGGATAGCATTATTTCTGTTGGCAGCTCACGGCGTAAAGCCGAACAAAAAGCGGCCGAAAAAGCATTGAAGATACTTAAAAATGAATCTTGATACCTTAATACAGCCTCATGAAGGCGAAATAGACACATTTTGTGGCATGGTTGCGATTGTTGGCCGTCCTAATGTGGGTAAATCAACACTGCTTAATGAAATTATTGAGCAAAAAGTCAGTATTACCTCACGTAAGCCACAAACCACGCGCCACCGTATTATGGGTATTCATACTGAGGGTAAGCACCAAGCGGTGTACGTCGATACCCCAGGCCTGCACGTTGAAGAAAAGCGTGCTATTAACCGTTTAATGAACCGTGCAGCGTCTAGCTCAATTGGTGATGTTGAGCTGATCATTTTTGTGGTTGAAGGCACTCATTGGAATGCCGATGACGAGATGGTACTTAACAAAGTGAGCCAAAGTGGCAAGCCGGTATTGTTAGTTATTAACAAAATTGACCAAGTGAAAGATCGCGACCTTGTACTGCCACATATGAAGTGGTTAGGCGATAAGTTTGATTTTATAGGCATTATGCCTGTATCTGCGACTCAGGGTAAAAACATTAACCTGATCAAAGATGAAGTGACTAAACGCTTACCGCCGTGCGAATTTTATTTTCCAGACGACTACGTTACTGACCGCTCAATGCGCTTTATGGCTGCTGAAGTGATCCGTGAAAAGCTAATGCGCTTTATGGGTGAAGAGTTACCGTATTCAGTGACTGTGGAAATAGAGCAGTTTAAATGGCAAGAAAACGGTATTTGGCATATTAATGGCCTGATACTAGTTGAGCGTGAAACGCAAAAGCGCATGGTAATTGGTAACAAAGGCGAAAAGCTAAAAGTAATCGGCCGTGAAGCGCGTAAAGACTTAGAGGAAATGCTTGAAAATAAAGTGTTTTTAGAACTGTGGGTTAAAGTTAAATCGGGCTGGGCTGACGATGAGCGTGCCTTAAGAAGCTTAGGTTACGGTGAAGATTAACATTTTATACGCAGCATAATTTATGGACAGCGATTTCTATAAAGCTTATTTATTACATCGGCGTCCATATAGCGACTCGCAAGTAATGCTCGATATGCTAGTAGAAGGCGTTGGCCAGCTTAGAATGCTCGCACGAGTTAGTGGCCGCCAGGCCACTAAATACAAAGCCCAACTCCAACCATTTCAAGCCTTACTCGTCCATTACAATGGCAAATACGATTTAAAGTACATCAATAAATTTGAGCTTCATGGTAATCCGTTATTTTTAACCGGTGATAAGCTTTACTGTGGCTTTTATTTAAATGAATTAACCAACCGAATTGTGCCGATTAATGAACCCATTGATCAGGTTTTTCAACTTTATAAAACTCACCTAGAAAACCTTAATAGCGGGACTGACATGCAAGCAGTGCTTCGCTCTTATGAGTTTCAATTGCTAGAGCTACTAGGTTATGGGGTTGATTTTAGTTTTGATGCGGATGGTGAGCCAATTGATGACACGCAAACGTATAGCTACTTTGCAGAAGTGGGCTTTGCGGTGCAACACGACTCGCGTTCTGGGTTTACTGGTTCACAACTCAATGCCATAGCAAATCATGACTTTAGCCAAGCGGATGTGTTATATATGGCAAAGCAATTAAGTCGTTATTTATTAAAACCATTGTTGGGCAACAAGCCATTAAAAAGTCGTGAATTATTTACGGCCTCTCAATAAACAAATTTCACAGGTACAAAAATGAAAGATATTCTTCTAGGCGTGAACGTAGATCATATTGCAACGCTTCGCCAAGCACGAGGCACTTCTTATCCTGATCCTGCCCATGCAGCCAGTGTTGCAGAGCATGCCGGTGCTGATGGCATTACTATTCATTTACGCGAAGACCGCAGACACATTCAAGACCGCGATGTGTATGTAATGGCTAAAACCATTCAAACACGTATGAACCTTGAAACCGCAGTAACCGATGAAATGATTGCTATTGCACTTGAGGTTAAACCTGAATATGTATGCTTAGTGCCTGAAAAACGTGAAGAGCTTACCACTGAAGGGGGCTTAGATGTGGCAGGAAATATCGATAAAATAGCCGCTGCGACTAAAACATTAACCCAAGCTGGAATTAAAGTATCACTGTTTATTGATGCTGATAAAGCGCAGTTAGATGCAGCAAAAGCGTGTGGTGCACCTTATGTTGAAATTCACACTGGGGCTTACGCAGATGCCACCAACGATGAAGACACCGCCAAAGAGCTTGAGCACATTCGCCAAGGGGTGAAATATGCAGCCAGTATTGGTTTAATTGTTAATGCTGGCCATGGTCTGCATTATCACAATGTAAAACCAATTGCAGCGATGCCAGAGATTTATGAGCTAAACATTGGCCACGCTATTATTGCCCGCGCAGCCATTGACGGTTTAGATAAAGCGGTTCGTGATATGAAACGCTTAATGCTTGAAGCTCGCGCTTAGAGTTATAATTAACGATATTAAAGACGAGCTTATTTATTAGTGATATCAATGTTGGCATCAACAAGTAAGTTTTCAAGCTCGTCTTGCAACTCAAATAACTCGGGCTCAATATTCTCAAGCGTACATTCATTTTTAAGTGATGTTTCGATCGTTTCAGCCAATGTTTTTAATTTTGGTACACCTGTATAGCAGCATGCGCCATGAAATTTATGGATAACGCTAAGTACTTGAGGGCAATCTTCGCTGGTTATTGCTTGATTTAGTAAGTTCAGGGTTTCGGGCACGCTTAGCAGTAACATATTAAGCATTTCATTGGCTAATTCTGCTTTACCGCCTGCACGTTGCAATGCCAGCGTCCAATCAAGGCGAGTGCTATCAAAAGGGGCAGGGCTATGTTCAAATGTGCTTTTTGACTTATCACGACTCACTGGTAATTGCGGGCTATGATCGCAAATAATCTGGTTTAGCATATCTTCATCGATAGGCTTAGTTAAATAACCTTCAAAACCATCTTTTAATAACTGTTCTTTTTCACTATTAAGTGCATGCGCCGTCACGGCAATAATAGGGGTATCTTCATTCAAAGATGACTCTTTAATGAGTTTACAGGCTGTAATACCATCCATTATCGGCATTTGAATATCCATAAAAATCACATCATATTTATGGCTTTTGCTTAAACTATACGCTTGTGACCCATTATGTGCGGTATCAATTAATTCAACTTGCTCGTTGAGTAGGGTGTAAATTAATTTTAAATTAGCGTCATTATCATCCACCACTAACACCTTTAGCGGCAGCAGGGTTTGTTCATGCTGTTCTATATTATGTGCCGGGTGGTCGAGTCGATAAGGCGCAGCTAATAGCTCACATAGCTTTCGGTGATTAAGAGGTTTACTCAAACAGGCGTCAGCGCCGCTGCCGATGAAGGCTTCGCGCATGTTGTGCGATACGGTATTGAGCATTAAATATAAATAATCGGTTGATTCTCTAACCGCTTTTACATAGCTTTTTAAACGCTGCATATCGTCAACTGATGCCATGTGGCCAATAAGACAAATATCAAAATTGATCTCTGAATTTTTTATGCACTCTAAAAATTCGGTTTCGTTATAGCAAGGAGTGACATTGACTTTCCACTCTTGTAATAATGAGGCAACAGCATGATGGGTATGCTTATGCGGCTCTAAATAAAGAACACGTTTACCAATTAATGACTGGGTAGGCAAATCGTTGATAAATACATGATTTGGTAATCTAAATACGCCATTAAAGGTAAAACAAGTACCGCTACCAGGGGCTGAATTTAAGGTAATACGGCCGCTCATTGCTTCAACGATATGTTTAGTAATAATAAGCCCTAAGCCGGTACCGCCAAATTTGCGGGTAATACTGGAGTCGGCTTGACCAAAGGCGGTGAATAGCGCGTCTTGTTTATCTGCTGGAATACCTACCCCAGTATCTGCGACTGACACTAAGACAGAGGTGCGCTCTTCATCAAGTAAACGATGGCTAATATCAACTTTTATCGCGCCCTTTTCAGTAAATTTAATCGCGTTACTTAACAAGTTAATCAGCACTTGCTTAAACCGTGTGGGGTCGCCAGTTAAATGATCGGGCACCTGAGGATTAATAAAAATAGAAAGCTCAAGTTGTTTGTCGTGTGCGCTAGGTGCCAGTAAGGTCATTACTTCGTTTACGCTATCGCGCAGTTGAAACTGAATAGACTCAAGCTCCATGGCTCCTGCTTCTAACTTGGAGAAATCTAATATGTCGCTAATAATAGTCATTAAGCTGTTAGCCGAAAGCTCAATGGTATCAAGGTAATCTTTTTGGTTTTTATTCAGAGGCGTTTTATAAAGCTGGCGGGTAAATCCAATAACCCCGTTAAGTGGTGTGCGTAACTCATGACTCATTTTAGCTAAAAAGTCAGATTTAACGCGGTTAGCATCCTGCGCTTCTTTTTTAGCCATGGTGAGCTGGATATTTTGTGTTTCGTATTGTTCAAGCGTTTCGCGGTAATCGCTGGTTGCCTGATCAATATTTTTTTGCATTTCATCTTTTTGCATCACCATAGAATGCGAGATGGTATTGAGCCCCTCACGTAATAACTCAAACTCGCCACTCATGGGTTCAGTTAATCCGGTTTGTCTTTTACCTTCAATCAATCTGTCGGTAGCAAGTACTAACTTATTAAGCGGGGTCATAAACATACGACTAAGTCTTAGCGCTAAAATAGCCGCTAACACTAAGGCGAGAATAATAATAATACCGCTGACCAATAATGCACGTTGTTGGCCAATAACAGCTTTGTCGCGGTTAAGCTGAATCACAACGGTGCCTAACGAGGTTTGAAACTCAGAAGTATTCCAGTCGCTATTGGGGGTTGTATGGTTAATGATAGGGGTGAAAAAGGTTACTAAGTCTTCACTTTGCTGAACATAGGTGGCTTTAAAGCCATTTAATTGCGTTTGCTCAATTAAAGTGTCGAATGAGCGATGATAATTACTGGTTATAATAAGTTGGTTGTTATCATTAAAGATGGCAATCGATTTAATCGAAGGGGAGTGTTTATTGTGTGTATAGCGAATAATGCGATTAAGCAGTTTTTTATTTTTTTCCAGTAAAGGTTGTTCAAGTGCAATAGCCAGAGGTTCAGCAATCGTTGTGCCTTGTTGATATAAAATTTCATCAAGCTCAATGTAACGATTTATTGTAAAATAACCACCTAGTAATAGCCCGATGATCACTGTAGGGATCAGGGTGAGTGTTAAAACAGAATCGCGCAAGCCTAGTTTGGTCATAATCTGAGCATTATTATCATTTTTATTGAATGTGAGTATATACATACTCATAGTTATTCTCAAAGTATCTAGGTAGAGACGTGATTCATCAACCTTTTAAGGTAATGCCTAATGGCACAAATATTTAAAGCAAAGAAAAAACCACTTCAACAGCAATCACTTGAACTTGATATTACGGCTATGGATCACCACGGACGTGGTATTGCTAAGCATAATAATAAAGTGTGTTTTGTCAGTGGGGCATTACCTGGTGAGCGAGTAAAAGCCAAGTTAGTTGATGATAAAGCGCGTTACAGCCAAGCTGACACGCTTAAAATACTCAAAGCCAGTGAATATCGCACTACACCCATTTGTGAACACTACAGCCAATGCGGTGGTTGCCAGTTACAGCATTTAGATGCCACACAACAAGTCATTGAAAAGCAAGCAGCGGTAAATCAATTATTTGCCAAGTTTGCAAAATTAACTGATTTGAACTGGCAAGCTCCGCTGCTAAGCCAAGCAACGCATTACCGACGTAGTGCCCGCATTGCCGTAATGTTCGACAAAGCAGCAAAAAAAATGCGGGTAGGCTATAGAGCGCGTGGCTCTAAAAGTATTGTTAGCATTAATCAGTGCCCAGTATTAAGTGACGTATTTGCAGAGGTATTTAACGTATTTGATAACATAATTAATCATAATAAGGCGCTGCACAGTATAAGTCATTTGCAGTTATGCGCTGCAGATGAGCAACACTTTATTGTTATTCGTCATACAAAAGCCATTTCGCCCACAGATAAAGCGTTTGTTGAGCAAAGTGTCTCGGCGCATCATTGGCAATTAGTGTGGCAAAGTGATAGCGATATGATTGATCATGCCCATTTAGCGATGCCATTTTATAAGCTTGATCAGTTAGATATAAAATTTGAATTTGGACTAAATAACTTTATTCAGGTCAATGCGAATGTAAATCAGGCAATGTTAATTCAAGCGGCGAGCTGGTTAGCATTACAAGGTGACGAAAATGTACTGGATTTATTTTGTGGTATTGGTAACTTCTCTTTAGTGTTAGCAAAGCAGGCTAAAACAGTAACAGGAATTGAAGGCGTTACTTCGGCGGTTGCATTAGCGACGCAAAATGCGCACACTAACTCTATTACAAATACTCAATTTCATTGTTTTGATTTAACCACGAGTATTAAAAAAGCGCCGTGGTTTAATAAAGAGTTAGATATTTTAGTACTCGACCCCTCTCGCACTGGTGCTATGGCAGTTTTAGAGCAGCTTCCATTAACGCAGTTTAAAGCGATTTTATATGTCTCTTGCGACCCTGTTACTTTAGCCCGTGACAGCGCTATTATTTCGCAAGCCGGCTTTGAACTTAATAAAATAGGGCTAATGAATATGTTCCCTCATACGGGGCATATCGAAACTATGGCGTTATTTCAACGGAGGTAAAGCGCATTATGGTAGCGACACGTCAATCTCATCAACATGACAAAGCGGGTGATTTTTTTTCACGCGTAGAATCTCTTGATTTGTCTCAGGAAAAAATTAGCTTACTCAATAAAGCACAGCAACTTTGCCAAACTTGCGATAATAGCGAACGCCAAAATACCGCCATAGAGATGGTGGAGATTTTGGTTGAGCTAAATTTAGATGCTGACTCGTTAGCCACCGCCTATTTAACCCCTTATTATTTAAATGATGTAGTGAGCATTGACGCTGTCGAAGAGCATTTAGGAAATCATGTTGCGGTGTTATTAACGGGTGTGTCGCAAATGGCCACCATAAGTACGTTAGCTCATCAAGGCAATGGTACCGTGCAGGTCGATAATATTCGCCGTATGTTGCTTGCTATGGTGGAAGATGTGCGTGCCGTGGTGATTAAATTAGCCGAACAGGTGTGCCATTTACGCAACGTAAAAGATGCCGCTGAAGAAGAGCGAGTGATTGCAGCCAAAGAGACTGCGGATATATTTGCACCGCTTGCTAATCGCCTTGGTATTGGCCAATTAAAGTGGGAGCTAGAGGATTTAGCCTTTCGCTATTTACACCCAGATATTTATAAAAATATAGCTAAACAACTTGATGATAAGCGCCTTGCCCGTGAAGCGTATATGGCTGATATGGTTGAGCAAGTAAAACAGCGCCTACATGAAGCGGGTATTAAAGCTGAGGTATACGGCAGGCCAAAACATATCTACAGCATTTATAAAAAAATGGCGAAAAAGAACTACGAGTTTGATCAGCTGTTTGACATACGCGCGATGCGAATTGTGGTTGAACGATTACAAGATTGCTACGGCGCCCTAGGCATAGTGCACACTAATTGGCGCCATTTAAATAAAGAATTTGACGATTACGTTGCGACCCCAAAACAAAACGGCTACCAGTCTATTCATACCGTAGTATTTGGCCCCGAAGGTAAAACTGTTGAGATTCAGATACGAACGCACGACATGCATCAAGATGCAGAGCTGGGTGTTGCCGCACATTGGATGTACAAAGAAGGTGCGTTACCAGGGCGTGGTTCAGGCTATGAGCAAAAAATTAGCTGGTTGCGTAAGTTACTGCAATGGCAAGAAGAAGTGGTTGATGGCAGCGATTTAGCGCAAGAGCTTAAAAACCAAGTGGTTGAAGACCGCGTCTATGTGTTTACTCCACGTGGAGATATTTTTGACTTACCGCTAGGGGCAACGCCTCTTGATTTTGCTTACTACATTCACTCCAATGTAGGGCATCGGTGTATTGGTGCAAAAATATTTGGCAAAATAGTGCCGTTTACTCATCAATTAAGTACCGGCGATCAGGTTGAAATACTGACCCAAAAGCAGCCAAATCCAAGTCGTGATTGGCTAAATCCGTCGCTGGGTTATATAAAATCGTCTCGCGCTAGAGCCAAAATCCACCATTGGTTTAAACAGCTCGACCGCGATAAAAATTTAAGTGCGGGTAAAGAAATCCTTGATAACGAATTACAAAAGTTAGAGTTAACTTACAAAGATTTAGACCCAGCGATAAAGCGCTTTAACTTTAGAGAGCTTGATGACTTAATGGTCGCCATTGGTGCAGGCGATATTCGCCTTAACCAAATGCTTAACTTTATTACCGATAGAACGGAGCACGAGCCGGTTATTCGCTTTAAATCGCCCAGTAAAGTGACTGGCGATAAAAACGGTATTGTGGTTGATGGAGTAGGCAGTTTAATGAGTCATGTTGCTCGCTGTTGCCGCCCTGTACCTGGGGATGAAATTATTGGGTATATTACCCAAGGCCGTGGCATTGCCGTGCATCGTGAGGATTGTGACTCGTTTAGTAATTTAAAAAACAAGCACCCAGAGCGCGTTATTTCAGTAAGTTGGTCAGATGATATTAGCAGCTCCTACGCGTTAACTATTCGTATTGAAGCCAGCGATCGGTCTGGTTTAATTCGTGATATTAGTTCTGCTTTGGCGAATGAAAAAGTCAATGTGCTCAATATGAATGTCAACACGGTTGATAGCACTCAAACGGCTATTTTTGTGATGCAAATAGAAGTGCATGACTTACAAGGCACAAATAAAGTGCTTTCTAAGTTACACCAGATAGAAGGGGTGCACAGTGCAAAACGAGGGCAGTAATCAGGCTAATAATGATGCTTTAAGCCAACTGCTGGAAATAATGCAAACACTGAGAAACCCTGAGGGCGGATGCCCTTGGGATCTCAAGCAAACGTTTGCGTCAATCGTGCCGCATACTCTTGAAGAAGCCTATGAAGTGGCTGATTGTATTGAAACGAATAATTTAAACGATTTAAAAAATGAGTTAGGCGACTTACTATTTCAAATTGTGTTTTATGCGCAACTAGCACAAGAGCAGCAATTATTTAATTTTAACGATGTAGTGGCACAGTTAAATGAAAAGTTGGTGCGTCGTCATCCGCATGTATTTTCAGCGCAAGACACACCTAAAACCGATGCCGAATTAGCTGCGCAGTGGCAAGCAATAAAAGCACAAGAGCGTGCGGCTAAACCCCAAGGTCAAAGCTCAGTACTTTGGCAAGATATACCAAACAGTTTACCTAGCTTAACAAAAGCCAAAAAAATTCAGCAACGTGTAGCCGCTTTAGGCTTTGACTGGCCCACTTATCATGGCGCTATAGATAAGGTGAGTGAGGAAGTTGAGGAAGTCAAAGAAGCCTTAGAACATGACCCTTACTCAGACCATACAGCAGAAGAACTAGGTGATTTGTTGTTCGCGACCGTGAATGTAGCGCGCCATGTTAAACGGGATCCAGAGCAATTGCTCCGTAGTGCCAACGATAAGTTTTCTGCACGATTTGAAAAGGTACAAAACTACTTAATTACACAGGGTAAATGTATTGAGTCAGCGTCTTTAGAGGAAATGGATGCGGCATGGGATGCGATAAAAAAAATTAAATAAATAGGGACATAAAAAATGTCTGTTTTTTGTGCACAGATTTGCCATTTATAGCTGGATTGCTCAGCCATGTTTTGGTACAATTTCGCCCCGTCTTGTTTATATTCCAAAATCACTTGTTTGGGTATTATATTCCTTTTAATTCCTGATATTCTAGGGTTCGCATGAGTACAAAATTTATCTTCGTTACTGGCGGAGTTGTTTCTTCGTTGGGTAAAGGTATTGCAGCAGCATCATTGGCCGCTATTTTAGAAGCCCGTGGCTTAGATGTTACCATTTTAAAGCTGGATCCTTACATCAACGTTGACCCAGGCACAATGAGCCCAATTCAACACGGTGAAGTATACGTTACCGAAGACGGCGCAGAGACCGACCTTGATTTAGGTCACTACGAACGTTTTATTCGCACCAAAATGACCAGCCGTAATAACTTTACGCAAGGGCGCGTATATGAAGATGTACTACGTCGTGAAAGACGTGGCGAATATCTTGGCGCAACAATTCAGGTTATTCCTCATATCACTAATGATATTAAGCAACGTGTTTATGATGGCGCAGAAGGCCATGATATAGCAATCGTTGAAATTGGTGGTACGGTAGGCGATATTGAGTCACAACCATTTATCGAAGCTATTCGTCAAATGGGCACAGAGATTGGTCGTGAACGTGCGCTATTTATTCACTTAACGCTAGTGCCATTCTTAGGCCCTGCCGGTGAAGTGAAAACAAAACCAACTCAGCACTCAGTTAAAGAGTTACGCTCAGTCGGTATTCAACCAGATATTCTTATTTGTCGCTCAGATCGTAAGCTGCCAAATAACGAGCGTGCAAAAATTGCATTGTTCACAAACGTTGAAGAAAAAGCCGTTATTTCACTGCCTGATGTAGACAGTATTTATAAAATCCCTGCGTTATTAAAATCGCAAGAGTTAGATAACTTTGTATGTCGTCGTTTTCATTTAGACGCGCCTGAGGCTGATTTAGCTGAGTGGGAACAAGTATTGTATCAAGAGTCTAACCCAACGGGTGAAGTGACAATTGGTATGGTTGGTAAATACATTGAATTACCGGATGCATACAAATCAGTAAACGAAGCATTAAAACATGCGGGACTAAAAAATCGTTTAACTATTAATATTCAATACGTTGATTCACAAGACTTAGAAACTAAAGGAACGGATATTCTTTCTCGCTTAGATGCTATTTTAGTGCCAGGTGGTTTTGGTGGTCGTGGTGTTGAAGGTAAGATTCTAGCGGCTAAATATGCTCGTGAAAACAAAGTGCCTTACTTAGGTATTTGTTTAGGTATGCAGGTTGCGCTTATTGAATACGCACGAAATGTTGCCGGTTTAGTTGATGCAAACTCAACGGAATTTAATGCAAACTCAGAGGCTCCAGTGGTTGGTTTAATCACTGAGTGGCTAGACGCTGAGGGTAACGTAGAAGTACGTGATGAAAAATCTGATTTAGGTGGCACAATGCGTTTAGGCGCACAAAAATGCCATTTAACGCCTGGCTCTAAAGTACACGAAGTGTATGGCAGCGACGAAATTGTTGAACGTCACCGTCACCGTTATGAAGTTAACAACAACTTCGTTGCACAGCTTGAACAAGCAGGTTTAAGCTTTACTGGTTTATCTGAAGATAAAAAGCTAGTAGAGATTATTGAAAATAAAGATCACCCTTGGTTTATTGCAGCGCAATTCCACCCGGAATTCACTTCAACACCACGCGATGGTCATCCGCTATTTGAAGGGTTTGTAGCTGCGGCTCATACCTACCAAAAAGCGTCTTCGTAATTTAAAAAAGGCTGTGCATATTGCGCGGCCTTTTTTGTTTCTAAGGCTAGCCAAACTCAGGTTAGCCGCACTCACCATTTTGGGAATATAGAGGAATCAAGATGTCAGAAATCGTAAAAGTAATCGGTCGTGAAATTATGGACTCGCGTGGTAACCCAACTGTTGAAGCTGAGGTATATTTAGCTGATGGTTCATGGGGCCGTGCTGCTGCACCTTCAGGTGCATCTACAGGAACTCGCGAAGCATTAGAATTACGTGATGGTGATAAAGCGCGTTACTTAGGTAAAGGCGTATTAAAAGCGGTTGGCTTCATTAATAATGAAATTGCAGAAGCGCTAAAAGGTCAAAACGCACTTGCTCAAAGTGATGTAGACCAAGTAATGCTTGATTTAGATGGTACTGAAAACAAAGAAAAACTAGGTGCTAATGCTATTTTAGCGGTTTCACTTGCTAACGCAAAAGCGGCTGCACAATCTAAAAAAGTAGAGCTTTACGAGCACATTGCTGACTTAAATGGCACGCCAGGTGTTTACTCTATGCCACTACCAATGATGAACATCATCAACGGCGGTGAGCACGCTGATAACTCAGTAGATATTCAAGAATTTATGGTTCAGCCAGTAGGTGCTACTAACTTCCGTGAAGCATTGCGTATGGGTGCTGAAGTATTTCATAGCCTTGCAAAAGTACTTAAAGCAGATGGACATTCAACAGCTGTAGGTGACGAAGGTGGTTTTGCACCAAACCTTGCATCAAACGAAGCTGCACTTGCAGCTATTAAAGTGGCTGTTGCAAATGCCGGTTATGAGCTTGGTAAAGATATTACCCTTGCACTTGATTGTGCGGCCTCTGAGTTTTATAACAAAGAAGCAAATATCTACGACCTTAAAGGTGAAGGTAAGCAATTTACATCTGAAGAGTTTAACCACTTCTTAAAAGATTTAACTGAGCAATACCCAATTGTATCAATTGAAGATGGTTTAGATGAGTCTGATTGGGATG
Organism: Pseudoalteromonas sp. G5_S1_54_S4; assembly: GCF_054968565.1. Lineage (NCBI taxonomy): Bacteria > Pseudomonadati > Pseudomonadota > Gammaproteobacteria > Alteromonadales > Pseudoalteromonadaceae > Pseudoalteromonas > Pseudoalteromonas sp. G5_S1_54_S4. The sequence continues at coordinate 62,448 of NZ_JBQKUL010000008.1, forward strand.
GCTTTGCACACCAAACCAAACTAATGGGCGATAAAGTTCAATTAGTGGGTGATGATTTATTCGTAACCAATACTAAGATTTTAAAACGTGGTATCGACAATGGTATTGCTAACTCAATCTTAATTAAATTTAACCAAATTGGTTCACTAACAGAAACGTTAGCGGCAATCAAAATGGCAAAAGATGCAGGTTTTACAGTGGTTATTTCTCACCGCTCTGGTGAAACTGAAGATGCAACTATTGCTGATTTAGCAGTAGGTACTGCTGCAGGTCAAATTAAAACAGGTTCATTAAGCCGTTCAGATCGTGTTGCTAAGTACAACCAATTGCTACGTATTGAAGAGCAATTAGGCGCTAAAGCACCGTACAATGGTTTAAAAGAAGTTAAAGGTCAGTAATTCTCCAATCAGAATCTGATATTTAAGATTATAAAAATCCTCGCTTATGCGGGGATTTTTAATCATAAATGCAAATATAATAGGTGGGTGGTTTATTGTTTGTAAATTTATTGTTACTTTAGGAGCGTATTAAAAATAACAATAAAATGATTATGAAAAATAACTATGTTACTCACCTTATAAATGCCAAATATCATGGCACGCTTCCTCCAAAACAAGAAATAGTGTCTTTTGCGCTAACAGCTCCTGAATTTGTTCACTATTGGTTGTGCCATGCGCTTTCATCATCAACTTCTTCTCAGGAGCTAGCCATTGTTTTATGCTTAGCTAAGTATCATAAAATTAAAGCTCTTAAGGTTTTATCTCACTTTTGGCCAATCCGAACTGCTGATCCACAAGTAACAATTAACTTTGAAAAACATATATCAGGCCTTCCTAAGACTATACAGCAGGGTATTGAAACCGATTTAATAGGGTTGTGGAGTAGCTTAATTATGCCATTGAATATTCAATCCTCTGAACAATCATTACCTGTGACAACATTAGAAACGCAACTAACGAATGAATTAGCGCAGGAGATTATAAAGCTTGCTAATAATAATTTAAATTTAGCTGGAGTGTATGCTGAAAACTCTACAAGACAAAAAGTTATAGACATCAGAGACAATGAGCAGCTTATAACACAATTACCAGTCGATAATATTTTAATAGCTATATTACAGCGCATCATATGTTCAGACGACTATGCTGACTTAGCATATGCTGAGCCTATGATTATTTATCGTTATACTCAAGGTCAGCAATACAAATGGCACTATGATTTTATTACACCTTCAAATGAAAATGCTAAAAAAGAACTTAATTTTTTTGGTCAAAGACGGCGAACACGTATTATAAATTTAAATGACGGATTTGAAGGTGGAGAAACCGCCTTTAAAGACTGGAATGTAAGTGTTAAAGCCAAGCAAGGACAAGTGATTAAATTTAATAATATGATTGGTAATCAGGTAGATAAAAACTCAGTACATAGTGGAAAACCCGTATTATTAGGTGAAAAGTGGATTTGTACGCTTTGGATGCGAGAAAAACCTTTTTGGTTACGCGAATCTATTTGGTGCAAAAATTAATACCGACAAATAATTACAACTGAAACTGCTGTTTTAATATCTCTTTTGTAAAACTGGTTTTTAAATAAAAGCCACGGGGCAGTGTTTGTATAATTTGTCCGTTGGGGCCTATGGCATCGGTAACTACTTTGCTATTAGCAGCTTTTGGCCGTATTTGCATAGCGTCGCCTAAATGCCCTGATATTTCATCTACCCGACCAAGCGCGATAAGCTCCATTTGCTCTTCCCAGTCTCGCTGTAATTGCGCATCTTGCGCGGGGGAGGGTTGCCACAAAAAGCCACTGCCTATGGTTCTATCAAACGGGGCGATATTGCGCTCACTTAAAATAGGTAACCATAAAACATGATTCAACTTTTTACGTACGCTACTTGTGTGCCACGTCATGCCAGTTACATTCATTAGCGGGGTAACCGACACAAAGGTGGTTTCTAGCGGTTTACCTTTATATGAAATAGGCAATGTTTTAAGCTCTATGCCTAAATCCTCAAAGTCGGGTAGCGGTTTTGACCCAGCACTTGCGCCTAATACATACTCAATCAGTTGACCTGTCCAGCCTTTTTCACGCAATAAATCATCTGGCGTTTTAAAGTGGTACTGCTGTGCGAGTTGTCCAAGTGTGAGTCCTGCAATATTATTGACACGTTGCATTAATTGATTAATTGAATGAGGTTTTAAAGGTTGCATACTGTTAATTTAGTTGAATAAATACCAACGCCATGATAGCAAATTAGTGTGTTAGTGGATATCTTTAGCGGTTGGTTGATTTTTATACGCGCCGTGGTTGGTGTAATTTTATGCACTGCTTTAAAACGCTAAAATTAACTAAGTAACTGAACTACATTGTTTTTTTTGTTTTTGGTGTTCAGTTTTAATTAAGGTCTATAATTGTTGTTAGGATAAATACAGATGTATAAACATGTTTATCCACAGATTCTGTGGAGAACATCACCTTTTATATCTTGTATTGTGGATTTGTTTGCTAAATGAGCGTGTTTTACAAAAGTTATGCACAAGCTGTGAGTAACCAGCATAAACAGTGTGGTTTTTATGTATTTATACATGGCAGTGTTGTTTGTTATTCACATGCAATGGATTTCGCTATTAATTTGCCTTAACCGAGGACGTTAACGGGGCTTGTACGTAATAGTATTTGCCGTATTGCAGCTAATGTGGAACAATCATAAAAAATCGACTTACAAATGAGGCACTAAGGTGATTGATGCCGAAGGTTTTCGTGCCAATGTCGGAATTGTAATTTGCAATAATCAGGGGCAAGTGTTTTGGGCCAGACGCTATGGTCAACATTCTTGGCAATTTCCCCAAGGCGGTGTTGATGATGGTGAAACACCAGAACAAACTATGTACCGTGAATTACACGAAGAAGTAGGTTTGCGACCAGAAGATGTAGAAATAGTTGCAAGCTCAAAACATTGGTTACGCTATAAATTACCCAAACGATTAATCCGCCGCGACTCAAGTCCGGTGTGTATTGGGCAAAAACAAAAATGGTTTTTACTGAAGTTACGCTGTAAAGATGAAGATGTAAACTTACTAAAAACGCACCATCCTGAATTTGATGATTGGCGGTGGGTGAGTTATTGGTATCCAGTAAGGCAGGTAGTATCGTTTAAACGGGATGTTTATCGACGTGTAATGAAAGAGTTTGCTCCTTTTGCTATGCCCTTCAATAAGCGAGAGCAACAAAAAGACAATTGGCGAAGCAAAAGGTAGTTTTACATAAAAAGGAGCAGTGTATGCTGGCAACACTCAGATCAATAGCTGAGTCTGTTTCGCAACAAGCGAATTTAGACGATGCGTTAGTGTGCTTTGTGAAAATGGTAAAAGATGCCATGAATACCCAGTGCTGCTCCATTTATTTTGCCGATTACAGTCAAGATAACTTTGTACTAATGGCCAGCGAAGGGTTAAACCCCGATGCGGTGGGTAAATTTAGAATTGGCTTTACTGAAGGACTTGTTGGGCTAGTTGCTCAGCGTGAAGAAGCAATTAACATTGCCTTTGCTAAATCGCACCCTCGCTTTAAACTCTCCCCAGAAGTGAACGAAGAAGGCTATAACGCCTTTTTGTCTGTGCCTGTTGTTCATCAAAAAAAGGTATTGGGCGTTATTGTTGTGCAACAGAAAATGGCTCGAGTATTTTCTCAAGATGAAGAGTCGTTTTTAATTACGCTTTCTGCTCAGTTAGCTTCGCAATTAGCCCATGCTGAAATAAAAGAAGTATTACGCCAAGATGAGTCATCTCATCAAACATCGGTTTTAAAAGGGGTGTCTAGTGCCCCAGGCATTAGTATTGGTAAAGCCTTTGTTGTTATTCCTAAACTTAATTTTAAGTCTATAGAGCTTACCAAAAATAGCGATGTGAATGAACAACGCCGTTTATTCACGCAAGCGGTTGCTGCAACGCGCAAAGAATTTAGCACTTTATCGATGACATTAAGCGATACCATACCTCAAGAAGCGTTGGCGGTGTTTGATGTGTATCAGCAATTATTGGATGCTAAAAGCTTAGGTCATAATGTAGAGGCACAATTACAAGAAGGTTGGTGTGCAAAAAGTGCATTAAAAATTGTGATTGAACGTTTAGTTGCGCAGTTTAATGAAATGCAAGACCCTTATATTAAAGAGCGTGCGGTTGATGTTAAAGACATTGGCTTACGGGTGCTTCATCACTTAGTGAACACTGAGCATGCAATAAAAGACTACCCTGAAAACACCATTTTAATAGCGCACACACTAACGCCAGCTATGTTAGCCGAAGTGCCAAATGAGCGTTTAGCAGGTGTGGTAAGCATTAATGGTTCAGCCAATAGCCATGCCTCTATTTTAACGCGAGCAATGGGGGTGCCTGCAATTTGGGGTATTGAAGATTTACCGTTACTGCAGTTTGATAACAAAGAAATGATTTTAGATGCTTTTGCTGGGCGTTTATATATTTCGCCTTCGCAAATGCTTATTGATGAGTATACCGAGTTACAACATCAAGATAACTTACTCAACAATCGTTTTTTAGAAGAGCAATCACTGCCTGCAATTACCTTGGACGGGGAGCATATTAGTTTATTGCTCAACGCTGGGCTTGAACTTAATACGCAACAAAATTGTGCCCATATTTGTGATGGTGTTGGTCTTTACAGAACCGAAGCGTGGTTTATGCAAAAAGGGCAGTTTCCATCGCAACAAGAACAAGAAAAATGGTATCGCGAAGTACTCAGTAGCTATTATCCTAACCCCGTAGTTATGCGAACGTTAGATATTGGTGGCGACAAAGTTTTAGATTATTTTAATATTACCGAAGAAAACCCGTTTTTAGGATGGCGTGGTATTAGAATTAGCCTAGATCATCCTGAGCTTTTTTTAGATCAGCTCAAAGCCATGCTCAAAGCGAATATTGGTTTAGGTAATTTAAAAATAATGCTGCCTATGATCAGTGGCACTGATGAAGTTGAAGAGTCGCTGGCATTGTATAACCAAGCCTATTATGAGTTAAGCGAAACATTTCCTGAGCAACTAATAGAAAAGCCAGATATTGGCATTATGCTTGAGGTACCTTCAAGTGTATTTATGCTGCCAGAGTGGTCTAGAAAAGTCGATTTTTGCTCAGTGGGTAGTAACGATTTAACTCAGTATTTATTAGCGGTAGATAGAGCAAATGCCCGTGTGGCCGATTTATTCAATCCTTATCATCCAGCTGTGTTACGTGTATTAAATAATATTGCCAGCGAATGTGAGCACTATGAATTGCCCTTTAGTTTATGTGGTGAGCTTGGCGGCGATCCCGAGGGAGCAATATTACTCATTGCCATGGGCTATAGACGTTTAAGTATGAACTTATCGTCGTTAAATAAAGTGAAATGGGTGCTTAGGCGCTTGAATGTTAGTGACATGGAACAATTACTGAGCGAGTGTTTAGCACAGCCCAATGCTAAACAAGTGTTGCGTTTAACCCGTAATTTTATGATAGAGCATCAGCTAGGTAATTTATTTTATACACCTAAATGATAGAGCTGTTATTGTTTATATAATCAATTAAAATATACATATTCTTAAATGTATTAGAGATAACTATGTATGAACTAGGACTTCTAGTTGCAAGTTGTGCGTTATTAGGTTGCATTGTTGGTTTTTTAGCAGGACTTCTAGGCATAGGCGGTGGTTTAATCATTGTGCCGGTGCTAACGAGCTTGTTACTGGGTTTTAATGTGGCCGCTGCCGATCATGTATTAGTTATCGCTATTGCGACATCTTTAGCCTCTATTTTATTTACCTCGACTTCTTCAGCGTTAGCTCATCATAAAAATGATAATGTGCCTTGGAAAATTGCCCCTTGGGTAATGTCGGGTGTGGCCATTGGCGCCTTGATTAGCGGCTTTGCTGCCAGCTTTATACCTGAGAAAATGTTACGAACCGTGTTTGCGGTGAGTGTGGTTTTTATTGCTATGAGAATGGTGCTTTCTGCCCGTAATAAAGTGAGCGTAGGTCACCCGATGCCTGCAGGCCCCGTGCTAGGAAGTATTAGTGCGATAATGGGGGCACTATCTGGGTTGATTGGGATTGGCGGTGGCGCATTACTTGTGCCTATGCTGCACTATTTTTCGGTTGATATTAAAAAGGCAATTGGTTGCGCTGCTGCATGTGGTATTGTAATTGCCTTTTTTGGCTCTATTGGTTATGTCAGCGCCGGTTGGCGAGTAACTGACTTAGCGCATGGTTTTATGGGATTTGTTTATTTACCTGCATTGTTAGGGATTGTTGTTACCTCATGGTTTATAGCGCCAATAGGCGCCAAAGCAACGCATTACTTACCTGTGAATACAATTAAGAAAGTTTTCGCGATGTTACTTGTTATCATCGCTATTAAAATGGTTTTTAGCTAAAGGTTTATTTTTATGGCACTGGAGTTTCCTCAAATTGATCCAATAATTTTTTCTATTGGGCCACTTAGCGTTCGTTGGTATGGATTAATGTACTTAATTGGTTTTGCGTTTGCGATGTGGTTTGCGAATCGCCAAGCTAGTAAGTCCGGTTCAGGTTGGACTAAAGACGAAGTCAGCGATTTACTCTTTTACGGCATGCTGGGCGTTATATTAGGTGGGCGTATTGGTTATGTTCTGTTTTATCAGTTTAGCTATTTTATCGAAAACCCCTTATATTTATTTAGAATCGACCAAGGTGGCATGTCGTTTCATGGTGGAACACTGGGGGTGATCACTGCAATTGCTATTTTTGCTTACAAGCGTAAAAAATCGTTATTACAAGTCGGTGATTTTGTAGCACCTTTAGTGCCTGTTGGTTTACTGGCTGGGCGTATAGGTAACTTTATTAACGGCGAATTATGGGGGCGTACCACTGATGTTCCGTGGGCAATGGTGTTTCCAACCGGAGGCCCGCTTGCACGCCACCCTTCACAACTTTACGAAGCTTTTTTTGAAGGGCTTGTATTGTTTGTCATATTATTGTGGTTTATTAAGCGTCCACGTCCTGCGGGAAGTGTGTCGGGTTTGTTTTTACTGGGTTACGGCGTATTTAGATTTTGTATTGAATATTTTCGCCAACCAGATGCGCAATTGGGGCTATTTGCTGATTTCATTTCTATGGGGCAAATTCTATCGTTACCAATGATAATTGGCGGGTTAGGCTTACTTATTTGGGCCTATAAACAACCACAATCAAAAACAGCGGCAAAAGCTTAAAAGAAGAAGTTAGATGAAACAATATTTAGAATTATGTCAGCGCATTGTTGACCAAGGACAATGGATTGAAAACAAGCGTACCGGTACACGTTGTTTAACGGTTATAAACGCTGATTTAGAATACGATGTGGCTAATAATCAGTTCCCAATGATCACTACGCGAAAAAGCTATTACAAAGCGGCTATTGCTGAATTATTAGGTTATTTAAGAGGCTATGACAGTGCTGAGCAGTTTCGTAGTATAGGCTGTAAAACCTGGGATGCTAACGCCAATGAAAATAGTGCCTGGCTCAATAATCCTAACCGTAAAGGTGAGGATGATATGGGGCGCGTTTATGGCGTTCAAGGACGTGGCTGGCAACGCCCTGATGGTTCAACACTGGATCAACTGGCAAAGGTCATTAATAATTTAAAAAATGGCATAGATGATCGCGGCGAAATTATTACATTTTACAACCCTGGTGAATTTGAACTTGGTTGCTTGCGCCCATGTATGCACACACATACCTTTTCATTATTGGGCGACACCCTGTATTTAACCTCATATCAACGCAGTTGTGATGTTCCATTGGGGCTTAATTTTAATCAAATTCAATGTTTTGTATTGCTTGCATTAGTTGCCCAAATTACCGGCCATAAAGCGGGTAAGGCATATCATAAAATTACCAATGCTCATATTTATGAAAACCAGCTCGATTTAATGCGAGATGTGCAGTTAAAGCGTGAGCCATTTGCTTCTCCCCAATTAAAAATCAACCCAGAGATTAAATCACTCGAAGATATAGAAACATGGGTAACACGTGATGACTTTGAGGTGGTTGGCTATCAATGCCATGAAGCGATTCAGTACCCATTTTCAGTTTAAAAAATAAGGAGAGCATAATGAAAGCAGTGATCCCTGTAGCGGGCCTTGGAACACGTATGTTACCGGCCACTAAAGCAATTCCAAAAGAAATGCTGCCAGTTGTAGACCGTCCACTAATTCAATACGTTGTTAGCGAAGCCGTTGCCGCTGGCATTAAAGAGATAGTGTTAGTAACGCATTCGAGTAAAAACTCAATTGAAAACCATTTTGATACCAGCTTTGAACTAGAGGCAACGTTAGAGAAACGTGTAAAGCGGCAATTACTTGCCGAAATACAGTCTATTTGCCCTAAAGATGTGACCATTATTCATGTACGTCAAGGTGAAGCAAAAGGCCTAGGTCATGCTATTAACTGTGCCGCTCCTATTATTGGCAATGAACCTTTTGTGGTTATTTTACCCGACGTTATTATTGATGATGTAGAAAGTGACCTAACAAAAGACAACTTAGCTGAAATGATTACTCGCTTTGAGCAAACTAAACACAGTCAAATTATGGTTGAGCCAGTCCCTAAAGATGACGTAGATAAATTTGGTGTTGTGGATTTAGGTGATGTTGAGTTAAACCAAGGTGAAAGCTCACCCATTCAAAGCATGGTAGAAAAACCACCCGTTGACGAGGCACCTTCAAACCTTGCTGTGGTTGGTCGTTACGTGTTGAGTAAAAATATTTGGCCATTACTGGCTAAAACCCCTCAAGGTGCTGGTGATGAAATTCAGCTAACAGATGCAATAGCCATGCTTATGCAAGATGAAAAAGTAGATGCCTACGCAATGAAAGGCCGAAGCCATGATTGTGGCAGTAAAATTGGTTATTTAAAAGCAACCATTGAATTTGCTCTTCGTCGTGATGAATTCGCCGGTGAGCTTAAAACGTTTATTAAAACGTTAATTTAAATAAACTTATCATTATTAGAAGCGCTTATATGGCGCTTTTTTTGATTGTAAAATAGCTTTTTTAGTATTTTAAATTATCACTATTTTTGCAGTTATACAGACATATTTAACATTGTGTTGTAATCTTTATGTTAACCCAAGTTGTTTTGTTGTTAACGTGCTTTATTGATTCAATTGAAAATTGACTTAATTGAGCGGTCTAAACTATTGAAAGAGAAACAATCAATGTGTGAATACAGCAAAAAGTATCACCGATATCTATTAGTCGTATTACTGTTGTTATTAAGTACTGGTTGTACGATATCGCCTGATAAAACATCATTAAATGAACAAGTTAAAGATTCACCTGAATATGTAACTATCACTGCACTTGAGCTTGCTCAACTAAAAGATGCCGCCTTGCAATGGCAGCAAGCACGCTCTGGCATAGAGCGGCTATTAAAGTTAGAACGTGAGCTCACATATTTAGTTGATAACCTGGATATTATTAACAGTAAAGCAATAGCGCAATCTAATCAGGCTGTTAGCAATCGTTATGCTCGCTCAGTAATAAACACAAAGGCGCCGCCAAATCTTAGGTATGGTAATAATTACGCAAGCACCTCAGATAAAGTTGAACGACCAAGGCAAAGGTATAGTAATCGCTACGCAAAATCCTCTAAAGGGGACGCTCCATACAATCAGCGACACAGTAGTCGCTATGCTAGCGTGCCTACAAAAATGATTACAGCCCCTTCAAAAAGCTACAGTAAGCGCGCTGTTAGTTTGCCTGTGAAAGCAACGAACTCAATCGTGAAGAAAAAAGTATTCCCTCAAACATCGAAGCTAACAAAAGTGGCAATGGTTGATACCAACAAAAAAGTATTTGCATTGCAGGTTGCGTCACTCGATTCACAAGAGAGTGTTGCTAAAGAATGGAAGCAAATTAACAAAAAAGCAGCGCCTTTGTTTAAGGACAAAATCACGACAAATATTGAAAAAGCAAAGGTTAATAACAAAACCTATTATCGACTAAAATTAGGTGAGTATTTTAACTTTAAAAGTGCAGAGGATGATTGCGAAGTATTTAAATTTTATAAAGTTGACTGTTTTGTGAGTAACTACACTGACGGACCAATCAGGTTATAAAACAGTATTACTTGGCGCTTTTATTGCATAATAGCTTTAGATAGCTAGTCTTTTGTAATGGGTGCCTAAAGTGAAACTTCATTTAATAACATTATTAATACCATTTGCATTAGCTGGTTGCAGCAACCAGCTAATGCCCTCAGATTCACAAAGCGACAAGCTTGTGCGTGAAAAAGATATAAAACCTTACCTAGAGCAATGGGATAACAACAAAGAGCAAATAGCGCGCTTAAGCACCATGGAAGAAGACTTATCGTTATTGATTCAAGCTCTTTCTGCTCAAACAGATATTGATACCGTACCAGAGCCGATGAAAGAGAAGGTAAAACGTGTTGAATATGGCTCTAAGCAACCTTTACAACCCTCATCAGAAACCGCTTTAGCTGATAACACTACCAGTACAAACGAAGCAATGTACGGTGTGCAAATTGGTCGCTATTTAATTTCTAATGGGGCCAAAAGGCAAGTGCAGCGACTAAAAGAGCAATACCCTCAATTAAACAGTATTTTGCAATACCGCATTGATGAGCAACAAAAAGAATCAACTACGTTTTATAGTGTTGTAGCCGGTCCGCTGAAAAATCAACAGCAAGCAGCGCAGTTGTGTTTGTTTTTTTATAAGGTGGGTAATAAATGTACCTTAGCAGCATTTTCAGAGGGAATTTGAGGTTATTTTAACGATTGCTTTTTCATCTAATTAATTTAAATCAAAAATAAAGTAAATATTTTCTAAATTTTTAGTGATTTTGGCCGATACTTAAATTAACCTGAACAAAAGGTTAATAACATATATCTAAGGGAAAACTATGAACAAAATATTTACTAAAGCAGCATTGGCTGCATCAATGGCTGCTCTTTCTTTTGGAGCTGTAGCAGTAGAAAATGTAAGCTTTAACGGCACGGTTACAGTGCAAAATGCATTTACCTTAACAAACGATACGCCTTTAAACTTTGGTACACTGCGTGCTAATGCGGATACTGCTGCAGCCACCGAGGCTACACTTACGTTATCACCAAACTCAACGGCTGCATCGGTTATTGCAAATGGTACTGGTGCAACCATTGCTGAGTTAGTAAAAGGTGAGCCTGCTACGTTTACTGTTTCAGGGGTTTCTGCTTTTGCTTTTTTAACCTTTAATATAGATGATGCTGAGGGCAATATTACCTCGGTAAGCCCTGTACCAACAGGTGCAGCCTTTTTTAAAGTATCTGATCCTAGTATTCGTGTTTTAACTGGTGGTAATGCTAATACAACACTTGACCTTACAGACCTTACTATCCCTGCTGGGCAGCTGCAAGTTGATGGTACAGGGGCTGCAACATTTAGTTTAGGTGCAACTTTAACTACGTCTAATAATACTGATGATACTACAACTTCTGATTATATAGATGGCGATTACAGTGGCACATTTGCGTTAACACTTGAATATTAATTTAGGGTTGCCTACCATCATTTTATGGTAGGCATTTTTATGACTAAATTTTATTTAATAATATGTATAAGCCTTATCGGTAAAGTATATGGTCAAGTTAGTGTTATAGAGCCACTCAGCTTTGGCACTATTGTTGTGGTTAAAAATGCCCCTGACACCTCAGTTACACTGTCTCCCAATGGGTCAATCACAAGTAAAAATATACATATAATGCAAGTTGGGCAACCTGCCGAGCTATTGTTTGAGGGGCTTGCACCTCGGATACAAATTACCGTAAATGACTTTGCAAGCCCTACACAATTTAGAAGAGTAAACGGCGGTAACGAATTTACTTTGTCTAACTTAACTTTTTTACCTGCTACTGTAACAACTAATGCTTATGGTATGGCAACGGTTAAAATAGGCGGGCAATTAACTACTAGCGGTAACGGGTTGCCTTATTTAGACGGTAGTTACAGTGCAATAGTAGAAGTTACCATTGATTATTGAGAATATGAATGAAGGTATTTAAAATTATTGCGTTATTTTTGTGTTTTAACGCATTAGTAACCAGCTATCATGCACATGCAAATTTACTTATTTCACCTACCCGTATAGCGTTTGATGAGCGACAACGAGTTGCCCAGGTTATTGTTATTAACAACAGTAATGAATACAAAACGTATCGCCTTGCGTGGGAAGAAAAAAAAGCCAAACCAGTAGGCGGCTATACAAGGTTAGAAGAGGGTGTAGCTCACCCAGCTGCACTGAGTAATATGGTACGTATGAGCCCTTCGCAGGTACGCTTAGCACCAGGGGAAAGACAAATAGTAAAATTAGCACTGAGAAAACCACAAAATTTAGCAGAGCAAGAGTATCGTTCACACTTATTGTTTCAAGCGTTACCTAATGAGAGCAAAAGCCAACGTGAAGGCCAAGGGGTGGGGATTAAAATAGATTTAATTTTAAGCTACTCAATTCCTGTTATTTTACGCCAAGGTACAAGTTTGCCAGAGGTTAATATTCAAAGTGTATCGCTTGATAAAAGTGACGATAAAAAGTCATTGCTAATGGCAATAGCCAGAGAGGGTAAATACAGTAGTTTTGGCAAAGTAGAGGTTTTTTATAAAGCCAACAACAGTAACGAAGAAGTAACCGTTGCAATGGTGAACGATTACAGTATTTACCCAGAGGTCTCATTAGGTAAATTAGCCTTAAATATATTTGATCCTGCGGTTATTACTTCCCCAGGTAAATTACGCATCGTATATTCAGGACTTAAAGAATATCGTGGCCAAGTATTTGCCGAAAAAGTGGTGAATGTAGATGCAAACTCAATAGGATTGCTAAACTGACCTTGCTTACTCGCTCCGTTTTATATACAAGTCTAATACCTTTATGGGTATTGGGCTTTGGTGTGTTTGCTGCCCAGCAAAATAATGAGGCTGTTTACAACACGCTTTTTAATATTGAAAAAAAATGGAAGCAGTTAGACACCGATACTAGCCAAACATCTCTAATCAAAAATAATGAGCTAGTTAGTACTGAACAGGCTAATGATGTAGGTATACCTGCAGGCGAATTGTTGTTTTTTTCGGCCTATTTACACAAGTATTATTTAGGTGAGTTGTTTGCAATTAAAAGTGAAAATGGCGCATGGGTTGAATTAAACAGTTTATTTGAGTTACTTAATTTTGCTATTAACGTAAATAATGAAAAGCTAAATGCTAAAGGCTGGTATATATCGCCAGATAACGAGTTTGATTTAAATTTAACAGATAAAACAGTGCGTATTAGAGGTGATAGCTATTCTTTAAATGCACAAGATTACTATACTGATACTGGCGAACTGTTTGTAGATTATGACTTACTCAATACGTGGTTTGGATTAAATATACAGTTAAACTACAGTAGCTTAGAAATGGTTTTTTCCCCAAACATTCAATTACCCATAGAAAAAAAGCTGGCACGCGAAAAACGTAGTTTTTACACTGGTAGCCAAAATAATACCCCTACATTACCTTGGAAACCTAGTCCTTATAAAGCAATGTCGTCACCTGTGGCTGACTTACAACTCAGCTATACAGCTACAAATAATGACAACATATTAAACTATGCCATATTAGGTTCGCAAGATTTAGCCTACTTCAATAGTGAATATTATTTAGCGGGTAGCAATGGCGATTTATTAAAAGATTCACGGCTTTCATTTAACCGGGAAAACGCTGAAGGTAATTTACTTGGCCCACTCAACGCGACAAGTATTGAGTTTGGTGATGTACTTGCAACACAAATTGGCACTCGCTTTAAAAGCAATTATGCGCGCGGCGTTAAAGTAAATAATAAACCGCTTTACAAAGAAATAAACAGCAATCAAATAACCTTAACGGGAGCAGTGCAAGCCGGTTGGGATGTAGAGTTATATCGAAATAATATTCTGATCGATCAGCAGCTTAGCTTACCTGATGGGCGCTACCTATTTGAAAATGTTGACTTATTATTTGGTACTAACACTTTTGAGCTTATATTTTATGGCCCACAAGGAGAGGTGGAGCGTAAAGTTGAAGAATACCTCATTGATGGTAATAGCTTAGAAAGGGGAGATGGTTTTTATGAACTATCACTTACCCAGCAAGGAGAGCTGTTATTAAATTCTGGCAATACCGTTGCAGGTGAAGAGGGTTGGCTTTTATCAGGGCGCTACGAAAAAGGTATAACCGATTATTTCTCTGTTTATACGGGAGTTTCTGCATTAAAAAGTGATGAAACAGAAAACCTAACTAATTATGCGCTTGGCTCTAATTTAAGTATATTAAACAGAGTGTTAGTTAATTTTGACTATGAACAAAATAGTCTTGAAGAAAAAGCTCTAAGACTCTCTACACGCTCTGAATTGTTAGGCCAATCAGTCAGGCTTAGCGTGCGAAAAATATCACAATTACAAAGTCAAACACAACAAAGTAAGAGCTTTAATAACTTAAATAGCTATGAATTATTTTTTTCAGGTAACTTAATGGAAAATCCCTATGGCCGATTAAGTTATCAAAACACAGCCAATTACACGGATAGCGACTTTCAAGATAGCATTACGATGTTTGGTAATATTTTAAATTATACTGCGGGCGGATATGCGTTTAACAATAATCTTCAATGGGCCAATAATAACCGTTTTTTTGGTAGTAGCCGTTTGCAAAAAAGATTCGGGCGTTTAGGTACTCGTTTTGGTATTAACTACTCCTTAGAGCCAACAAGCGAAATTACCAGCTATGAAACCGAGTTTAGCCGCTCGCTGACATCAAACCTACAGGCAGAGCTAAAACTTACTCATGAGTTAAAAACAGAGGTTAAGTTTGCTGAGCTGGGATTAAACTGGCAAACAGATTTATTTAGCTTAAACAGCAACGTCAACTACGATACAGATGATAATTGGCGTGTAGGCTTATTCGGTCGTTTTAGTTTAGGATTTGATAATAAAAACAACGATTACTTTATTAATAGGCGCAGCTTGGTGCAGTCTGGTTCGTTGATGGTACATGTATACTTAGATCAAAATAATAATGGTGTATTTGACCAAGGCGAACAAAATCTAGAAGGCGTAAAAGTTAAAGGGCTACAAAACTATCGAAGAGCTGTTACTGATAAAAATGGCATGGCTTTATTATCGGGTATGCCGGCTAACTTAACCACCGACATAGTGATTGAGCCTGGTAGTATTAGTGAGCCTTTTTTAGTTGCCGCCAACGATGGCTTTTCTATTACACCGCGTGCCGGTTTTGTTGAATATATGGAAATACCGCTTAATCACAGTAGTGAATTGGAGGGAACTGTTTACAAACAAGATGAGCAAGGCAGCAGTGAAGTACAGCCTTTTGCTACCATTAAATTACTCGACAAACAAGGTAAGCAAGTGGCGCAAACGCAAGCTGCCTATGATGGCTATTATTTGTTTACCGATTTACGCCCTGGCGAATATAAAGCGGTTATAGATGATGAGTTTAAGCAACGTAAATCCTTAAAAGATACGCAACAGGTGGTGGTTAAATTACCAGCACAAGGTGAAGTGGTAATGGGCGTTGACTTTGAGCTTAAAGAAAAAACACAAACGCCAGCGTATATTGCTAATGCGGGTGGGTTTTCATCATTGCCGATTATGAAAGCGTATTATCAATTAATTAAGCGCCATCTAAATGAGCAATCAAAGCGTGATGCTTTTTATATTAAAGACGATAAACAAAAGCGGTATATTTTAGCCGTCGCTTATGCCGAGTCTGCCCAAGGAGAGCTTGAACAAGTATGCGCAGAATTAAAAGTGAAAGGCTTGAACTGCCAAGTCCAAGCGCAACTTATTAGCCACTAATAACAATAAGGTTTAACCATGCAACATGCTAATTTATATAGACGCTATTCAATACTCATCGCCTGTATTGGTGCTCTTTTTATATCTGGATGCAGCAGTCCCAAAACAACAGTAGAGTCGCCTCAGCCTAAACAAGCCAGTGTAAGCCTTTCTGACGAGGAGTTAGCGCAGCTAAAAGCATCGTCTCAGCAGTGGCAAGCAGCCAAAGCAGGTGTTGAGCGTCTATTAGTGATTGAACAAGACTTAAAGCTATTAATAAGCCAATTAAATGCGGTGGCAAATCAAGACACCGCATCAACAAATACGCCTGTAGTACCAACAGCTAAAGCTTCAGCTGAAACGTTATCACCAAAAGTAGCACAAAAAGCTCAAGTGGCAACGAATGCAGCAGCTGATGAAAAACAAGCCGTTAAAGCGCTGTTTGCCCTCCAAGTTGCAGCCGTTACCGACAAAGACCGACTTAGCCAAAGTTTAAATGAAATAAAAGCCAGCGCATCTTCATTATTTCAGGGTGAATTTGTGGCGAATGTAGAAACTATTAATGTAAGTGGGGTTACTTACTACCGTTTAAAGCTTGGGGCTTATCAGGAACAAGCGAATGCGGCTGCTGATTGCGATAAACTTAAACAGCGCCAAATTAACTGTATTGTGAGTCATTACACCCAGCAGCCTTTAAAATAAATATGTGATAAGGGTATTCGGCATAATAATTGCTTTGTTGTTATTATGTTTTTAGAGGATGGCAACTATGCGCCTTTTGTTACCCTTACTATTATTAAATTTAGCGGGCTGTAGTTTAACACCTCAGCCAAAGCCGAGTATAGGCACTGATGCG
The DNA here is from genome assembly GCF_054968565.1 of Pseudoalteromonas sp. G5_S1_54_S4. Lineage (NCBI taxonomy): Bacteria > Pseudomonadati > Pseudomonadota > Gammaproteobacteria > Alteromonadales > Pseudoalteromonadaceae > Pseudoalteromonas > Pseudoalteromonas sp. G5_S1_54_S4. The sequence continues at coordinate 79,177 of NZ_JBQKUL010000008.1, forward strand.
CCTAAAGCGGTTATGGCACCTTATACGGTGAACCAGTACGTAAGTAGCTTAAGTGCCCAGCTTAGCCATATTAAAGAGCCTTTTAAAAGCACTGCTTCAATTGCGGTCAGTAGCTTTTATTTAGCAGATGCCCTAGATTCTCACGTTGCTCAAGGGCAGGGGGCAGGGCTTAGCCAGCAGATTCAGGAAAGCTTAATAACCCAGTTCACCCAATTAGGTTATAACACGGTTGAATATCGGCTTGAAAACCAACTTAACTTATCAGCGAGTGCAGACTCAGTACTTAGCCGCAATACTGGCAACTTAAAGCAGCGTCAGATTATTGACTTTGTCATCACCGGTACTTTAACTCGCCAAGAGCATGCTTATATTGTTAATGCACGAATGGTAAATATGCAAACCAACCAAGTTGTATCTGCCGGCAGTACTGAAATTCCCATCAATGTGATGTGGAGCAATGAAAAAATACAGCAGCGCGGTGACTATATTTACCGCAGTGAATATTAATTAGGAGCACACATGAAACGCCTACTATTAACTTTATGTTTGCCACTAGGCTTTGGTTGTTCACAAATGACAAACCATAGTGACACACAAATTACCGACGATGCGCCTATGTTTTTTGAACAACGCCCTGTAGCCGCACCTACACAAAGCGACTCGCTGTATCAAAATAAAACAGCAGTGATGAATAAAAACAAACAAGTTAACACGCCAACACGTAAAAATATTAATCATTATGTGCGTGGCATCATGCAAGACATGGCTGAAAATTTACAGTACGTAAATACTAAAACGCCATTAGCGGTATCAAGCTTTGTTTTTTTAGACCGTGACTACAACAATGCTGACTTAGTGGGTAACCAAATAGCAGAGAGCTTTATGCATGAGCTGCATAATTTTGGTGTACCGGTAATCGATTTTAAAACCACCGATTATATGCGTGTAACACCTGGCGGCGATTTTGTTTTTAGTCGCGACTACTTAGAGCTTAACCAAGAACAAAATTTTAGTTACGTATTAGCCGGCACGCTAGTAAACCACCAAGGTGGCATACTAGTAAACGCACGTATTGTTGGTTTAGCGAGTAAAGCGGTTGTAGGCTCTGCACAGGGCTTTATTCCGCAATCAGTGATCGACGCGTTAAATAGCAGTAACAGTGCTGATGGCATCATGCTAAAACAAGCGAGTAAGTGAGGTTTATCATGGCTAACTTAGCTAAGCGCTCAGCTTTAATTAGCATAAGTGCATTATCATTATTACTTTCAGGCTGTAATTTACTTGGTGAATCTAGCATGGCCGAACCCGCCAAATCTGAGCCAGAGAAAACAGTGGTAAGTGATCTTGATTTTAACCAGATCATGGCGCAAATGCAGCGCAATGACGAGCAAGAGCAATATGCTGATACAACGCAATTTAATCCAAACAAGCACCACAAAAGCTTAGTTAATTACGTTGAGCAAATGGCACTTGATTTAACCGACACCATGCAAGTAGCCCCTCAAGATGCAGCGATTGCGGTTACGTCGTTCGTTGATTTAGACGCAAGTTTAACTACAGCAAGCCAGTTAGGTAATCAGTTATCAGAAACCTTTATACATCAGCTACAAAAGTTTGGTTATAGCGCCGTTGATTTTAAAACAGCCAATTTAATTACCGTAAATAAGCAAGGCGATTTTGCCTTTACACGAAACACTCGCAAACTTGCAGGTACCAGTATAGCCAGCCATGTATTGTCAGGCACCCTTATTTATAGAGAGGACGGCGTAGAAATAAACGCACGCGTTATTGATATTCAAAGCAAACGCTTAGCAGCCAGCAGCCGAACATTCATACCGCTTTACGTATTAAATAAAGAAGATATATATTTATCAAGCAATTAACTTAATTTGATGCTTGGTATAAAAAACCAGATGCCGTTATAATTTCCAAACACCTAGTACTTAGCACCCAGCGTGGCCTCTTAGTTAAATGGATATAACGGCCCCCTCCTAAGGGGCAGTTGCAGGTTCGATTCCTGCAGGGGCTACCAATGAAATCAACAGGTTATGGTTTTATTTCTATTCCTATCCCAACTCTATGTAGTATATTTGTAGCAATGTCAGCAATGTCAGCAATGTCAGCAATGTCAGCAATGTCAGCAATGTGGCATTTGCGGATAAAAAGTGAATTTGAAAGCCTGTTGGGTGGCGCCTTCGGCTTAACCAACCTACATTTTGACGTAGGTCGGATAAGTGGCAGAGCCACGCCATCCGACAAAAATGATGAATCTACCAGAAACAACGGCTTTACACTGTAAGTTAAACCACTCTATAACGACTATCGGCTGAGTGCCAACAGTTTAGATTGGTAACGCCCATAATCATGGGCTAAAAATGGTTGACTAAAATAAGCGGGGCAGGAGCAAAAGCCAACAGTTTTTAGTCCTGACTTATTCGCTTGTTATGTTTCAGTTGCTTGATGAGTAATTAGTATTTTTTCTATATCCCCAATAGCTTTATATTGCTTGTCGAGAACTTCATCTAAAGCGTTTTCCATACAAATTCTAGATAGGTTTTCTATCTCGATAGTGCCATCATTTAACGCAACTCTAATTGATTCTGCTTCAGATTTATATTCTGAAACTAGAATAGCTAGAGCAGACAACTTAGCATTTGTTTTTTCAAACGCTAATTGTTTTTCTGATAGTTTACGAGTTCGTACTATTGCCATAAAAGAAACACATACTGCAATTAAAGCAATTGAAGTGCTTATTATTTCATATTGACTCACAAACTCTCCTTGAAACATAACAGCTTTATCAGAGAACACTTCCCCTACTTTAGCGCTAAAACATCCTTATTTTATGAACTTGTATTAATAGCAAATAGTGTAAGCTATTGCCAGCTATAAATATTATGCCTTATGTAGCTTATATAAACATGTAAAAATAGGAAAGTTTCCTCTTATTCTTACTAAGTTAATGATGACTCACCCGAATGGCTATATTTCTCTCAAAGAAGCCCTCCATTAAATTTTTCATAATAAAAAAGCGAGCTATCAATTAGCCCGCTTTATAAAATACTTTGCCGAACCCCGAACCCCGAACCCCGAACCACGAACCCCGAACCCCGAACCCCGAACCCCGAACCCCGAACCCCGAACCCCGAACCCCGAACCCCGAACCCCGAACCCCGAACCCCGAACCCCGAGGCTATAAATCAGCCATCACTGGTAATCGTAGCAATCAGCTCACTCAATACTTCTTCGGCTTTGCTGGTTTCTACTTGGCAAGTGCCGGCATTTAAATGGCCGCCGCCGCCGTATTTAAGGCATAACTCGCCAACATTAGTATTTGAGCTGCGGTTGGTGATTGATTTACCAATGGCGTACACCACGTTTTGCTTTTTAAGCCCCCACATTTTATGAATTGAAATATTACACTCGGGGAACATGGCGTAAATAACAAAGCGGTTAGTGGCGTAAATGGTTTCTTCTTCGGTTAAATTAAGGACCACTAAGTTGTCGTGTACTGATGAGCAGCGGTCTATTTGCTCTTTAGCTTGTGCGTTGTGCTCGTGATATAAAGCAACACGCTCGGCAACATCTTCCATTGCTAGTATTTGTTCTATGCTGTGATCTTTACAGGCGTCAATTAGCTTCATCATTAACTGGTAATTAGAAATTTTGAATTCACGAAAACGACCAAGCCCTGTGCGCGCATCCATAATAAAGTTCATCAGTACCCAATCAGTTGGGTTTAAAATTTCATCTTTTGAAAATTGTGCAGAATCCCCTTTATCGACCGCTTCCATCATGTCAGTTGAAATATTAGGGAATTTCTCTGCACCGCCATAATAGTCGTATACAACGCGTGCTGCAGAGGGCGCATCTGGGTCAATAATGTGGTTTTTAATATCGCTTTCGTTACGAACGGTTTCACTCAAGTGGTGATCAAATGCAATATGACAACCGGCAACATAGGGGAGGTTAGTGGTAATGTCGTTGCTGGTAATGGCTATTTTACCGTCTTGCATGTCTTTTGGATGCACAAATAAAATATCGTCGATTAAATCTAAATCTTTAAGTAATACGGCACACACTAGGCCGTCAAAATCGCTTCGAGTGACAAGTCTATATTTATTATTGCTCATTTTCGGTCCATTTTTGTTTGTTTATTAATCTGATTGTAGCAGTTTAAACTCCATTTTATATACCAGTTTTTAACATAAAAAAAGCCAAAACAATGGTTTTGGCTTTGAGTAGCAAGTGTGTATTAGTGATGTGTTATGCGCCTGGGCCACATTCCATACAATGGTTAAGAATGTCTGGGCCAAATTTTAATTTAGCGTTTAAATCACGCAGTGCAGTGCGTAGACCTTCTTCAATAACAGGGTGATAAAAAGGCATATCTAGCATTTGTGGTACAGTCATTTTGTTTTGTACAGCCCATGCAAGTAAGTGTGCTATGTGCTCTGCTTGTGGGCCAATAAATTCAGCACCTAAAAATAAGCCGGTACCGTGCTCGGCATACACACGCATGTGCCCTTTGTTTTTTAGCATAACGCGGCTACGGCCTTGGTTTTCAAAGCTGACTTCGCCTATTTCAAAGCAGTCACAGCTTCCTAATCGTTCGCTAATTTCTTTAAAGCTTTCACCAACCATGGCTATTTGTGGGTCGCTAAACACAGCGGCAATTTTAGCTCTACGTAAACCAGCACGCACTTGAGGATAACGGCCTGCGTTTTGCCCTGCGATTGTTCCTTGATCGGATGCTTCGTGAAGCAGTGGGATCATGTTACTGGCATCACCGGCTATAAATATGTGTGAGTCGCCACATTGCATAGTATGGGCATCGGCCGTTGGTACGCCACGTTCATCGAGGTCTATGCCGGTGTTTTCTAACCCTAGTTTATCTGTGTTTGGTACTCGCCCTGTTGCAGCCAGCACGTAGTCAAATTGTTCAGTGTGTTTAATGCCTTGTTTGTTGGTGTAGGTGAGCTCTGCTTTATTACCAACTTTTTTCATGTCTGATACGTTTGAGTCGGTATCAACATAAAATTCTTCTGCAAATACGGTATTAGCGTAATCTTTAACTACTGGGTCGGTTAATGGACCTATGGCACCACCTACACCAAATAGTTTTACCTTTACACCCAATCTGTGTAACGCTTGGCCAATTTCAAGGCCTATAACACCTGGGCCAAATACGGCTACTGATTCTGGTAAATCATCCCAGTCGAATACATCGTCATTTATAATCAGTCGGTCGCCAAAGTTATTAAATACGCCTGGGTAAGAAGGGCGTGAACCCGTTGCAATTACAAAGCGTTTGGCAGTAATAATGGTGTGGTCGTCTATTTGTACGCGGTTGGCGTCTAAAAATTGTGCATAGCCACGAATTTTATCTTCGCTAGGTATTTCATCTACCGCTTCTACTACGAATCCTGCAAAGCGATCGCGCTCACTTTTTACTCGTGCCATAACGGCTTTACCGTCAATAACCGGTTTTGAGCTGTGAACACCAAAGGCAGGGGCCATTTCTATTGAATGGGCGGCTTCTGCTGCGGCAATCAATAATTTACTTGGCATGCAACCAACACGTGCGCAGGTTGTACCGTATGGGCCTGATTCAATCATAAGTACGTTTTGAGTAAATTGTTTAGCATTACGATAGGCACTTAAACCAGCGGTACCTGCACCTATAACAACAACGTCGGTTTGCAATTCTTTCATAGTGTTTATCCTTTAGTAAACAGGGGCATTGCGCCCCTGTTTTATTTACTTAATTAAGCAAAGTATTTTTCTAGGTCGTCTGAGCCACCAATGTGCTTACCGCCTATAAATACTTGTGGTACGGTTTCACGGCCCGATACCGCTTTAAGGCTGGTAAGTGATGCGCCAGCACCCATTACAATTTCTTCAAAAGCAAAGCCTTTAGCTGTAAGTAGCTCTTTTGCTTTTTTACAGAAAGGACAGCCTGGTTTAGTAAATAGAGTAACCGCTTCTGGTTTTACTTGAGTTGGGTTGATGTAATCAAGCATAGTGTCAGCGTCTGATACTTCAAATGGGTCGCCTGGTAAATCTGGCTCAATAAACATTTTCTCTACTACGCCATCTTTAACCAGCATAGAGTATCTCCAGCTGCGCTTGCCAAAACCTAAATCGTTTTTATCAACTAACATGCCCATGCCGTCGGTAAACTCACCGTTACCATCTGGTAGTAAGGTAATGTTTTGCGCTTCTTGATGTTCAGCCCATGCGTTCATTACAAAGGTATCGTTTACTGATACACAAACAATGTCATCAACGCCATTTTGCTTAAGTACGCCAGCTAGTTCGTTATAGCGTGGTAAGTGCGTTGATGAACACGTAGGTGTAAATGCACCTGGTAGTGAAAATACAACAACCGTTTTACCTTTAAAAATGTCGTCTGTAGTTACTGATTTCCATTCGTCGTTTTGACGCGTTGCGAATGTTACGTTTGGGATTGTTTGACCTTCAATATTGTTTAACATGTTTTTTAGTTCCTCTTGATTTGTTGATAGCCATTATGGCGAGTATTTAAATATAGTTCCAATCGTTTGTTTGTATTAAACTGATAGATGTAAACTATCAGGTTGAGTGTGAATATGAACTTAAAAGATTTAGAGTATGTCAAAGCGGTTGCCCACTATAAGCATTTTCGTAAAGCGGCCGATGCCTGTTTTGTGAGCCAGCCTACTTTAAGCGGGCAAATTAAAAAGCTTGAGCAAGAATTGGGTGTTATTATTTTTGATCGCTCTACCAAGCACGTTACCTTAACTGCCAAAGGTGAACGTTTATTGACACAAATAGCTGTCGTTCTAGAGCAAACACAAATATTAAAAGAGCTGGCAGCAACATCTAATGAACCACTGCAGGGCAAGCTTACCATTGGTATTATTCCAACGATTGCGCCTTATTTATTACCTACGCTACTAACATCAATGAAAGCAGCGTTTATAAACAGCCAGTTTTCGTTTATTGAAATGCAAACAACCACTATTTTAGCTGCGCTAGAAAGTGGTGAAGTCGACTTTGCAATTTTAGCGGATGTACCTGAACTTAAAAGTTACCATACCATTGATTTATATAAAGAAGACTTTTTAGTTGCCGTATCAAGCGATAACGTATTGTGTAAGCATAAAAAAGTGGCACTGCAAGACCTGCAAGGTTGCAACCTATTAATGTTAAGTGATGGCCATTGCTTTAAAGATCAAGCCCAGCAATTTTGTTTTTCGGCAGGAGTCGATGTTTCCAGCCAGTATCAAGGAAATAGCCTTGAGACTTTATTAGCGCTGGTGGCGATGGATGATGGAATTACATTTGTGCCAAAACTTGCAGCAATACCACGAGTGGGTATTCATTATTTGCCTATTTTTCCTAATCAACAACGTAATATTGTGTTTGCATGCAGAAAGCATTACCCGCACTTATCTGGGGTTGAGCAATTGGCTCAGTGGTTAAGCGCCCACTCTAATTTAAGGGCTAAACTAAGCGAGGCGCTTTAGCATTTTACATGCGGCTATTGCTCGGCAATTTCTACAATGTCATTAATTTGTACGCCCGGCAAAGGCTGATCATTAATACTAACGGCAATAGCGCTGTGCTGATAAAGCTGTTCAATTCGTATACGGTTAAGTGTAGTGATGGTATGCGGCATAGTGTTGCCTTGTGCGTCGGTTAAATAATTATGATGGGCAATACTCAGTTGTTGGCCTTTTTCTAAGCCATGAGCCTTACCTAAATTAATCACTAATTTATTGTTTTCCATATGCATTATTTTACCTTGAGTAGGTAGACAGGCCATGGCAGCTTGTAGGTCGTAACTTAAGGTTTGGTTTATATCACTAATGCTTTGGCCAAAAGGTGATTGCCAAAACCGATTACTATTTACATCAATAATGGCTGTTTTTTCAAATGGCCAAATTGCTTGGCTTTGATAGCTATTTTGCCATAAAGGCTCATAAGTGGTGCCATTAAATAAGCTAAACTCTATTTGGTAGTGGCGCTGATAGCTTTCATCTTGCCAAAACGCATAGTCGCTATTGAGTTTATCGCTGGTAGATAAACTGGTTATTTGACTTAACAGCACATATTGCGCGTTGCTGCGTGATGAAATTTCTTCTAACTGACTGTTTGAATAGTCATGCTGTTGATTAAAGTAGGTATCAACCTTTATAGCTTTGTTGAAATAGGCAACGGGTATTGCACTCATTTTTGATTTTTGCAACGAGGTATAAATGTTTTTACTGACTGCTTTGTTAATGTCAAATATTTGACCCATTCTCGCTTGTTCACGATTTGTTAATTGGCTTTGCGTGACGGCTATAAACTTATTAAAGTTACTTTGTGGACATTGCTCTGTTTGCGCAAAGATATCTAAGCGTAAGGTAATTGCAAACTCATCACTACTGCGATTTTCACTGACAAGCTCTATTTTTTGAATTTCGCCTTGGCTACTTATTTTTAGCTGATCTTGGGTTAAAACACCATCAACAAGTGTTTGCACGGAGCTCACCCGCGCACCAGAGAATACAAGGGCTTGGGTAATCGCATCTTTTATTGCAGCGGCCTTTGCACCGGGAATGTCGCTATTTTGAATAACCGCATGGCCTGTAGACTCATACCACTGAGCGTGGGTAAAAGGTGAAAACGTTAATACAGCAGTGGTGCTTAATCCTGCCAATACTGCTTTTAAAAACGACTTCATACTCTTACTCCAATTAAACGTTAGCGTTAATGAGTCTCAGCAAGTAATGTACCACTATTATTTGTTGTTACAGAATATATGTATCACTGGCATTAAACATGCATAACTGAGTTTAATTAGTTTTTAAAGGCCCTGTATGATGCGAGTAATGCCATTAATGATCACATTAGGCTGCTTAACGTTAAGCGGTTGTAGCAATATATTTGATAAGCACGTTGAATATAAATATGTTGAGCCAAATAATTACCCTGTATTAAAAGCAATAGGGTACGCGCCCATTAGTTTGCAGTCGGGAAGTAATGACACTCAAAAACAGCTTATGGCAATTAAAGCCTCCAAGCTAGAAGCATACCGCGAACTAACGGAACAAGTGTACGGGCAAAAAATTACCGCAGGCACAACCGTCGCAGGCTCTGTTGCCCAAGATGATTATTTACAAAGCAAAGTACAAGGTATTATAAAAGGCGCGCAAATTATAAAAACTTATGCTGTTAATGATATGTATATTACTGAGCTTGAGCTTAATATGAAGCGCGTACACGACTTGTACATCGGTGAGATAAAACCACGGGAAGTGAAAAAAGTCACTTATTACTAACCGACAAATTATTACTCATAAAAAAACGCCTAAACGAATAATCGTTTAGGCGTTTTTTTATGAGTATTCTTTAGGCTTTTAGGTTACGCACAATGCTGTTGTCAGTATTAACTACGCTACCGGCTTGATCGTAGGTCATAGACGAAGGTGCGCCAATTAAAATACCCTTTAATTGCTTTACACTTAACTGCGCCTGGTGCGCTGCATGAGCGTTAACTTCATTTTGTTTTTGACACTGCTCAAGCTTTTCTCGAGTTAGCTTTATTAAGTCAGCGTTTTCATCTGTTTGCTGATCATTACTGGCAATAAGTTTGCTGAGTTCTTTATCAAGGGTGCTTATACTGGTTAAAAAAGACATTTTTTGTTGGGCAATTTCTTTTAAACCTTCACCTCTTCGAGATGCAATCGCTGTAAGCTCCTGAGTGAGTAACTCGCTCAGTTTTGTTAAGCAAGTAATTTGCTCATTTAGTTTAATTGTAATTAAACTATTGTGATCAGCCATAAACGTTAAACTCAAAGTCTGCTAGATTTTTGGCAAGCTTCTCACTGTCGATTTGATAATTACCTTCAGTAATCGCTTTTTTAAGCTCAGCAACTTTGTTGCTATCAAAACCAGAAGACTGCTGCGCTTTCTCTTGTAACGATTTTAATTGCTTAGCTTGCGGTGTTAAGCTCACCGAATCGCTGGCAGCTTTAGGTGAAGGCGTTTGTGCCGCCTGTGTATTTGCATTATCTCTTTTTAAATCAACTTTTTGCTGTTGAGTGTTTGTTAAAACACTCGGTTGTTGATTTGATTTATTTACTTGACCGACCATAATAAAAATCCGTATATTGCCCAACTGATGCCTTTATATCGGCATTTATTAAAGATACTTTAGCATAAATTTATATTAAATATTTACTTGCACAGACTCTACACCATCTACACGCGCATTTAAAACTTTACCTGTCTTTTGGTTTTCTACTCTTACTTGCTCGCCCAAGGTGCCATCCTCTAATGCAATACCCGTCGTTTTTACTCTTAACCCTTTGATATTAGCATAAATTGTAACAGAATCACCTTTGCACACCATACATATTTGATTAAGTAAAACGGGCATTCCTTCACGGATGTTGCGTTTGCTACGACTACCAATAAGAGCCGTTGTATCTTCAAGGTACTGCGCTCTGATAAAGTGTGCAGGGCGCATATCAATACTTAAATGGGATGGAGTAATCACTTCACCTCGTGCTAAATTGGTAGTTGCAACTACAACAGGTGCTGATTCAGTGATTCTGACATGAACGTACTGTGCCCAGTTGTCACTATCGTTACATTTTATTTGAATAGTGACTTGGCGATTAAAGGGAGGCTCACTTGGCGTTATTAGCTCAGGCTCAGAATTACATTGGCGATCGGGAATGCGGCTATCTAGCGGTAATGCGCTAAACTGTATTTTGTTATCATTTGTAGTCACTGCTTTTTGAGCAACATAAGATACAGCCATTTCTTGCAATAACTCTTTACTAAATACTTGTGCCTTTAGTGGCAAAGCGAAGCAGAGGCTAGCAAGAAAATAAAAAACACTGTATCTTCTGGTTTTTTTTAACAAACTCATAATGTTTCGACTATGCTTATGGTTGCAAACAGGGTATAAATATTTTGCGTCAGAATTTAGACGCCCCCGTTGTGTTATGACGCTTTATTAATTGAAAGCAATTATCGTTCCTTATATTTGTTTTCTTAGGAGATTTAAATGGCCGGCATTTTAGACTCAGTAAACCAACGTACACAGTTGGTTGGGCAAAACCGCTTGGAATTATTGTTATTTAAGCTTAATGGGCGTCAGCGCTTTGGTATTAATGTGTTCAAGGTAAGAGAAGTTCTTCAATGCCCTCCATTGACTAGCATGCCGAAATCTAACACTTATATCCGTGGCGTAGCACATATTCGTGGGCAAACTATTTCGGTGATTGATTTATCTATGGCCGTAGGCGGGCGCCCAATAAAAAGCATCGAAGATGGCTTTATAATAATTGCTGAGTATAACCGTACAGTGCAAGGATTCTTAGTAGGTGGTGTTGAACGTATAGTTAACATGAACTGGGAAAAAATAATGCCACCGCCGTCAGGAGCGGGTCGTTATTCTTATTTAACAGCCGTCACTGAAATTGAAAATGAGCTCGTTGAGATACTCGACGTAGAAAAAATCTTAAACGAAATCTGCCCAGTTAATACTACCGTGAGCGATGATGTTGCCTCGCAAGGTAATATACAAAAAGATTTAGGCGAGAGAATAGTATTTATTGCTGATGATTCGGCTGTTGCGCGAAATCAAGTAAAACGAGCATTGGAACCATTAGGTGTAACAACTGAGTTGGCTAAAAATGGTAAAGAAGCTTTAATAAGATTAAAAGAAATTGCAGAGCTCGATTGCGTAAATGATATTACAGAGCGAGTAGGGCTACTCATTTCTGATGTAGAAATGCCAGAAATGGATGGTTACACGCTGACTGCAGAAATCAAAGCTAATCCTAAACTTGCGCCACTACATGTGATTTTACACACATCATTGAGTGGTGTTTTCAATCAAGCGATGATTGAAAAAGTAGGAGCAGATGATTTTATTGCAAAATTTAACCCAGACGAGCTTGCAACAGCCGTTAATAAATGGGTTCATCGTGATTAATAAACATAGGTGTTATTGATTTGACTAATAAAGATTTGCAGCAAAACGAATACGATCAATTTCGCTTATTTTTAGAACAACAGTGCGGTATTGTTTTAGGTGAAAATAAGCAGTATTTGGTAAAGAGCCGTTTGGCACCATTAATGTCTCGATTTAATGTTGAATCGTTGTCTGAATTGGTAAGTAAAACTCTCGGTGTGCATGAGCGCCAGTTGCGCGCAGCCGTTGTTGATGCCATGACAACCAATGAGACATTGTGGTTTAGAGATCAATATCCGTTTGAGTTACTTAAAACCAGATTATTCCCTGAGTTTAAAACGTTAAATAGGCCATTAAAAATATGGTCTGCGGCGAGCTCATCAGGACAAGAACCCTACTCAATAGCGATGTCGGTTGCTGAGTTTCAATCCAGCAGCCCTGGTGTTTTAAAAATGGGTGCACAAATAATTGGTACAGATATATCAAATACCATGCTTGATATGTGTAAACATGCTGAATATGATGCATTGGCATTGGCTCGCGGACTCTCTGCTGAACGTCGTAAAAAGTTTTTTAAAGACAGCGGCAATGGTATGGCACAAGTGGTTGATTCATTGAAAAAGCAAGTGAGCTTTAGGCATTTAAATTTGCTCGATTCGTACGCTTTAATGGGTAAGTTCGATATTATATTTTGCCGTAATGTTTTAATTTACTTTTCACCTGAGGTGAAAGCCAAAATAATTGCACAATTCTCTCAAGCACTTAACCCTAAGGGGTATTTATTTTTAGGTGCGTCGGAGTCTATGTCTGGTTTAAGTACTGACTTTGATATGGTGCGTTGTAACCCTGGTATCATTTATCAAAAGAAATGACCTTCATTAATATATTATCCCTCCTCTAAACGACGCCTATTGCGTCGTTTTTTGTTTTTATCATCACTATTTTCACTGCTGGCTCATTTATTGCTTTATCGGTACTGAGTCAATTTTTTGGAGGTAGTTATGGCTATCAGTTTTGATAAAGCATTAGGCGTGCATCCGCATGCGATGTTGATCCGTTCGCAAAGAGCAGAAATGCTCGCTACTAATATCGCAAATGCTGATACGCCCGGCTATAAAGCAAAAGATATCGACTTTGCCTCAGCATTAAAAACGGCAAAGTCCAACCAACTAAGCGGCAATACCATGGTAAGAACCAATGAAAAACACATTGCCGGTGGTACCCGTAGTGTAGGTAGTAATGAACTATTTCGTACGCCAAATCAAACAGATACAGGTGATGGCAACTCTGTTGATATACAAGTGGAACGGAACTTGTATACACAGAATGCTATGGAGTATCAGGCCAGTGTCCAGTTTCTTAATGGTAAATTTAAAGGCCTAAAAAAAGCCCTCGGTAGTCAAGGAGCCTAATTATGAGTTTATATAATGTGTTTGATATTGCTGGTTCAGGTATGAGCGCGCAAAACGTGCGATTAAATACCACGGCAAGTAATATCTCTAACGCCAATACAATTAGCTCTTCGCAAAATGAGACGTACCGAGCGCGACAACCTGTATTTGCTGCGGAGCTTACAAAAGCGTCAGCGTCAGCAAGCAACCCACAGGGCTCTGCCGTTGGTGTAAAAGTGTTAGGAGTGGTTGAAAGTAATAAACCACTACAAATCGAATATAACCCAAATCACCCGAGTGCGGATGAAAATGGATATATTTACAAACCCAACGTGAATGTTGTGGAGGAGATGGCAAATATGATTTCTGCTTCTCGCTCTTATCAGACAAATGTTCAAGTTGCTGATGCAGCTAAGCAAATGTTAAGTAAAACACTGCTGTTAGGTCAGCGGTAACTGAGGGTAGCTCATGAGTAACGATATTAGTACTTCTTCATCCTACATGGACTCTTTACGTTGGCAAGATAAGCAAGTGCCAAAAAAAGAAGAGAGTGATGCGTTAACCCAAGAAGATTTCTTTTCGTTGTTAACACAGCAGTTGTCATATCAAGATCCCAGCAAACCAGCTGATAACGATCAGATGATTGCACAAATGACAAACTTTACCATGGCTGAAGGGATCTCAAATTTAAACTCTAACTTTGAGTCTTTAGCCGCGTCGATGACATCAAATTCGGCATTGCAAGCATCAACACTGGTAGGCAAACAAGCTTTGTTGGAGTCGGATACACTGGAGCTTAATGAGTCGGGTGAATCAAGAGGTTCTGTTGTAGCTGAAAAGCCAGTCGATAGTTTAATGATCCGCATTGAAGATGCATCCGGGCAGTTGGTTAAAACTATAGATTTAGGCACTCAGCCTGCAGGAGCCATCCGTTTTGCATGGGATGGTAAAAATGAAGCGGGTGAACGGCTACCACCTGGTGAATACAACATCAAAGCAGAGGGTAGTACAAATGGGGAATTTTCAAGCCTCCCATTAGCTACATTCAAAAATATTGAAAGTGTTAATATTAACGGCTCAAGCGGCATTATTATTAATACTAAAGAAGGTGCGGTTAGGCTGACTGATGTCGCAGAAATCGCGTAATAGATTTTATGTATTTTTTAGCCAATAGGCTAAATATTTTTTAGGTTAGAGGTTAATTATGAGCTTCAATATTGCATTAACAGGCCTTGCTGCCGCACAAAAAGATTTAGATGTTACCGCCAATAACATTGCCAACGTAAATACCACGGGCTTTAAAGAGTCTCGCGCCGAGTTTGCTGATGTATACGCATCATCAGTATTTAGCGCCGGTAAAACAAAAAATGGTGATGGTGTGCAAACCACCATGGTTGCCCAGCAGTTTCATCAGGGCTCGCTGCAGTTTACTAATAATTCACTGGATTTAGCGATCACAGGTGAGGGGTATTTTGCTACCAGTCAAGACTTAGGCGCACAAGACTTTACCTACACGCGTGCGGGTGCATTTAAGCTTAATAAAGATAACTTTGTTGTAGATGCTAAAGGTAATTTTTTACAAAGCTTCCCAGTTGATGAAGTTAGTGGTGATACGACCTCTGTAAGTCTTAGTACTTCATCTGCTTTACAAATACCAGATTCTTCGGGCTCTCCGCGCTCTACTTCAAACGTTTATACATCATTTAACGTCGATTCTCGAGAAGATGTAATAGCTGTCCCTTTTGATGCAACAGACAGTACTACTTATAACTCTTCGACATCGACCACAATGTATGACTCACTTGGTGAGCCACATGTTCTACAATTCTTTTTTGTAAAAACAGCGCCTAATGAATGGCAAGTACATGGTACGCTTGACAAAACTCCCTTTGATGCAACTGGTGCCGCGACAGCAACACCAAGCCCGCTAAGTACCTTTGGGTTTGATGCTAGCGGTTTGCCTGCAACGACTAATGGTGCTCCAAATGTTGGTCCAACCTTTACTGATGTTAATTTAACCGGAGCTAATTTATCGGGTATTTTATCTAATGGCGCCCAATTTGATGATATTGCGATTAATTGGCGCGATGAGGCCGGTACTGCAAATAGAACGCCTACTCAATATGCGAGTCGCTTTGAGGTGAAAGCACTAGAGCAAGATGGTGCGACAGTAGGTCGCTTAGCGGGTATTGATATTGGTACAGATGGAAAAGTTGTTGCATCTTACAGTAATGGTGATTCAACTTACTTAGGTCAAGTTGCCATGGTGCGCTTTTCAAACTCACAAGGTTTGCAGCAAGTAGGTGACACTTCATGGAAAAAAAGTTTGACCTCGGGGGAACCAATTGCGGGTGAGCCAGGTTCAGGCACACTAGGCAACATTAATTCGTCAGCTCTTGAGCAGTCTAACGTAAACTTAACCAATGAGCTGGTTGATTTGATTAGTGCGCAGCGTAACTTCCAAGCAAACTCTCGTGCGCTTGAGGTTAACTCAACTATTCAACAGAACATCCTTCAGATCAGATAATCATATTTTGATTTACTAAGGCTGCTTAGTGCAGCCTTTTTTATTCCTCTCCTAAAATCTTATTCACACTTAAATTTAATTTGGCACTTATATTGCATTTACTCATACATAGATTTCTTAATGAGTCGATGTTATGGATAAAATGGTCTACATAGCGGCATCTGGCGCTAAACAAAGCATGCAAGGGCTTGCTCTTAAAGCCAATAATTTGGCAAATGCGAATACCACTGGGTTTAAATCTGATTTTTCGCAAGCACGGTCAATGCAGGCTTTCGGTGAAGGTTTGCCGACTCGTGTTTTTGCTATGCAGGAGCGCCCAGGATCTAACATGACATCGGGCGGTGTTGTCGAAACAGGTCGCAGCCTTGATATTGCTATGAGTGATAATGCATGGCTGAGTGTTCAGGATGCCTCCGGTAATGAAGCCTATACAAAAGTGGGTTCGTTAAATATAACGGCTGAAGGAATGTTGACTACCAGCGACGGTCGTCAAGTTATTGGCGAAGGTGGGCCAGTCATATTACCTGTACCGATTGAAAAAATTGAATTTAGCAAAGATGGCACTATTCAAGTTCGCCCTCAAGGTGCACCGGCTAACTTTTTAGAAGAAGTTGATCGGCTAAAAGTGGTTGATGCAAACAACGCTACACTCGAGAAGGGTAACGATGGCTTATTTAGAGCTAAACCAGGCCAAATAGTTGAAACATCAGCCAATGTACAAGTATTAGGTGGCACATTAGAAAAATCGAATGTAAATCCTGTGCATGAAATGGTCGATATGATCAGTCATCAACGCCAATTTGAATTACAAGTAAAACTGATGAAAACAGCTGAAGAGATTGATCAACGTCAAGAACAGCTGATGCGCATCGTTTAACTATAACGTGAGGATATTATTATGAATCCAGCATTATGGATAAGTAAAACAGGGCTTGACGCTCAACAAACAGATATATCGGTTATATCAAATAACTTAGCGAATGCCAGTACAGTGGGTTACAAAAAAAGCCGCGCTATTTTTGAAGACTTACTCTACCAAAATATTAATCAACCAGGCGGTCGCTCATCGCAAGACACCGAAATGCCGTCAGGCTTAATGTTGGGCGCGGGTACTAAGGTGGTGGCTAACCAAAAAAACTTTTCGCAAGGTAATATGCTCACCACTGAAAATTCATTAGATTGGATGATTTCAGGTCCTGGCTTTTTTGAAGTTTTACAGCCTGATGGCAATATTGCTTATTCGCGTAATGGCCAGTTTACTACCGACGGCGACGGGCGTGTTGTAACCTCGGGCGCTGGTTATGTTGTTCAGCCTGAAATGAATGTGCCTGATGATGCACAGTCAATCACCGTATCTCAAGATGGTGAAGTGTCAGTTCGCATTAAAGGTCAAGCCGAAAACGTGGTTATTGGTCAAATTACTATTAGTGATTTTATCAATCCGTCGGGCCTTGAGCCTATAGGGCAAAACCTTTATACCGAAACTGCGGTAAGTGGTGCGCCTGTTCAAGGTAATCCGGGAGTTGAGGGCTTAGGTACAATTATTCAAGGTTCACTTGAAACATCAAATGTAAATGTGACCGAAGAGTTGGTGAATTTGATTGAAACTCAACGAGTTTACGAAATGAACTCAAAGGTAATTTCAGCGGTTGATGAAATGATGAGCTACATCAATCAACAATTATAGTCTTGGGGGATTGTATGCGTAATATCATGTTATTTGCAGTAGGGACTTTACTGTTAAGCGGTTGTGTATCTACACAAAATAATGAAGTAGTGCAGGACGATCCCTACTATGCACCTATGTATCCTGAGCCTAATATGGAGCCAGTGGTAGCAACTGGCTCTTTATTCAGTACACAATTATCAAACGATTTATATTCAGACAAAAAAGCCTTACGCACCGGGGATATCATTACAGTTAAACTGCAAGAATCAACGCAATCATCAAAAGCAGCTAAAACTGAAACGGATAAACAAAGCGATGCTAGCCTCGACCCTGTCATTGGTTTAGGCGGACTACCAGTTAATATTGGCGGCGATAGTATTCAATTTGGGGTTGGTAGTGATGCGTCGTTTAAAGGTGACTCAAGATCAAATCAATCAAACAGCCTAGTTGGCGATATTTCGGTTAACGTGATGCGAGTATTACCAAATGGTAATTTGGTGATTCGCGGTGAAAAATGGCTAACGCTAAATACCGGTGAAGAATTTATTCGCTTAGAGGGGTTAGTGCGTCCACAAGATGTTAATGCTGATAATACCGTTGAGTCTAATCGTATTGCTAATGCACGAATTCAATATTCGGGCAAAGGGCAAACTCAAGAAGCGCAAAGTGCCGGTTGGCTAACACGCTTTTTTAGTAGCTCACTTTTTCCTTTTTAGAGGACATTCATTATGAATGTATTTAAAGTTCTTTGTTTAATGGTGTTACTTGGCTGGCAACTTCCTGCCATGGCCGAGCGCATTAAAGATGTGTCTACGGTTGAAGGGGTGCGCTCAAACCAATTAGTAGGCTATGGCCTAGTTGTTGGCTTACCTGGTACGGGCGAGCCTGGTACGGGCGAGCAAAACCGATTTACCGAGCAAAGCTTTAAAGGCATGTTAAACAGCTTTGGCATTACGCTACCGGCAAGCTTAAAACTAAAAATTAAAAACGTGGCTGCGGTTGCAGTGCATGCTGAGCTACCGCCTTTTAGAAAGCCCGGGCAAACTATAGATATTACCGTATCATCTATTGGTAGTGCAGGTAGTTTACGTGGTGGTACATTATTACAAACATTCCTAAAAGGGGTTGATGGTAATGTTTACGCCATCGCTCAAGGCAGTTTAATTGTAGGTGGCTTAGGCGCTGAAGGCCTTGATGGTAGTCGCGTTGTGATTAATACGCCAACGGTAGGACGCGTACCAAATGGTGCAACCGTTGAACGTGCTGTTAAAAGCCCATTTATGCAAAACGATTATATTACCTTTAATTTAAACCGCCCTGACTTTACTACTGCTAAACGTTTAGAGAAAACCATAAATGATTTAATCGGCCCAAATAGCGCTCAAGCACTCGATGCAGCATCTATTCGGGTGATTGCACCGCGTGATGCATCGCAGCGTGTTGCTTATTTATCGACTCTTGAAAACCTCGAGTTTAAACCAGCCGATACCTCGGCAAAAATTATCGTTAATTCACGCACAGGCACTATAGTAATAGGTAAAAATGTAAAGTTACAAGCAGCGGCAATTACCCATGGTGGCCTTACTGTGACCATTGCTGAGCAACAAAATGTGGCGCAGCCAAATCCTCTAGCTGAGGGGGAAACAGTGGTTACCCAACAAAGTATTATTGACGTTGACCAAGATGACTCACGGGCATTTGTATTTGACCCAGGTGTAAGCCTTGATGATTTAGTTCGTGCTATTAATGAAGTTGGCGCTGCCCCTGGCGATTTAATGGCGATTCTTGAAGCACTTAAAGAAGCCGGTGCAATTAACGGTCAGCTTGTTGTAATTTAGTTTTATAAGATTCTAGACCCTAAGCCCTAGGGTCTTTAACCCTTAACCCTTAACCCTTAACCTTTCATCGCTACTCTTCTTTTGGCTCAATTATTGCATTTAACTAGGTATTATTAATTATTGTGTCAAAAAGCTGATGGAAACAAATCATCTAGATAAGCAAAACTTTTTTGATTTAGGCAACTTAGACTCTTTGCGTCGAGATGCTTTAAACAGCGGTGATGCATCAACCGATGCATCTAAAGCGGCGTTAAAAAAAGCGGCGGCACAATTTGAAGCTATCTTCACCCAAATGCTACTGAAAAGTATGCGTAAAGCCAATGAGGCTTTTGAAGACAAAGAAAGCCCATTTAATGCAAGTGGCGTGAAGTTTTTTGAAGAAATGCACGATCAACAGCTAGCTACAGAGCTTTCATCAAATGGCTCATTAGGGCTTGCTGATTTAATTGTGCAGCAACTATCGCCAGATGGAAAAAACTTTATGCCAGGCTCTGTTCTTCGTACAACGTCAGATTTCTTTAGTGACCAACGTGCGGGTAGCACCTTACCTCATCAAGAAAACCAAAAGGTCACTGAAAAAGTGCCGCTCGTTGATTCAACTGAAAAAAGCGAACAAAACATAGCGTCTGGCACATTTGAAAATGCTGAGGAATTTGTAAGCACAGTGTGGGAACACGCAAAAACAGCGGCTAAAAAAATTGGTTTAAATCCGGCGGTTATGGTCGCTCAAGCGGCATTAGAAACCGGCTGGGGTAAGCATATTATTAATAAGGGCGATGGCAATAGCTCCAATAATTTATTCAATATAAAGTCAGATAAAAGTTGGCAGGGCGAAAAAGCCAGTAAGGTCACTTTAGAGTTTGAGCAAGGCGCTGCAGTTAAAAAGCAAGCAAGCTTTAGAGCGTATGACTCAATAAAAGATAGCGTAAATGACTTTGTGGATTTTTTAACGCAGAACCCTCGCTATCAAGATGCATTAAACAATACAGCAAAGCCGCATAAATTTTTAGACTCTCTACAGCAAGCAGGTTATGCAACCGACCCTAACTATGCAGACAAAATAAAAAGAGTGCTTAACAGTAACGAGTTAAAGAATATCGCCACAAGCGTTATCCGCCAAGGAGTAGAGTAACATGTCGTTTAATTTATTAAATATTGCTAATTCAGGAATAAGAGCAAACTCTGAGTTATTGCAAACGACAAGTAAAAACATCGCAAACGTTAATACTGAAGGGTATGTACGTGAGCGCACCGAGTTTACCACTATGATTGATAATCAGGTAGGCCGTGGCCAAACGTATCGATTATTGAATGAGTTTGCGCAAAAGCAATTAAACCGAGATACCTCAAATAAAAGCTTTTTTGATCAATTTGTTAGTGAAGCGAGTCGAGTTGATCAAATCTTTTCAGAAAAATCAAACAGCTTATCAACTAGTATCAACTCAATGTTCAATAACGTACAAGAAGCTCTTAATCAACCTTCATCAACGGTTGCTCGTTCATTAGTGATGAGTGATGCGCAAAATTTGATTGATCAAATGGACAGGCTTGCAGGTATTGTTTCAGAGCAAAAAGCGGTGGTTAATGAGCAATTAGAAATTTTTTCTGAAGAGGCGAATACGTTAATCGAAAGTATTAGTTCGTTAAATCAAGAAATTGCGGGTGTTCATGGTACCAAGAACGAAGCGGATGCGAGCTCAGCTTATAATGAGCGTGATAAAGCAATACGTGATTTATCTGAGCTAATTGATATAGAAACACTTGATGGCCCTAATGGTGAAAAACAAGTGTTTATGGGTACAGGTGAAGCCGTTGTTATGCAAAATGGGTCATTTAACTTGTTTTCTATTAGTGGCGATCCTGATGCTAATTTTAAAGAGCTACGCTTAGATGTAAATGGCGGTAAGGCTGTACCACTTGAAATAGACCCCACTAAATTAAAAGGTAAAATTGGCGGTTTATTGGCATTTAGAGACGATATTTTGGTGCCTGCACAAAATCAAATTGGCCAGATGGGCATTGCACTTGCCGATTCGTTTAATCAGCAAAACCGTTTAGGGATGGATGCTAATGGTGAATTAGGTGGAGATATTTTTGAAATTCCAACGGTCAGTGCTTATGTTTATCAAGCAAATACCGGAACAGCTAATATGTCAGCAACCGTTGAGGCTGGTAAAGGCAGTGAACTACCAGCCAGTGACTTTGTGATCACTTATACGGGTAACCCTAACGAAGTAAGTATTCAGCCTATTGATAATAAAGGTGAGCCTTTAGGTACAGCGTCTTTAGCAACTATCCCACCCAGCGGCATTATCGATTCAGCAGCGATTACTAGTGGGGAATCGTTTGGCTTAGAGCTTAATGTAACGGGAGCCGGTAATGCTGGGGATCAATTTCAGGTAAAACTCAATAGTGGCGCTGCGGGTAATATATCGTTGACCAGTGGTCGAGGTGAAGACATTGCCTTAGCCTCTCCAATTAGAACAGCTGACGGCCTAGATAATACAGGGACAGGTACTATTTCACCGGGTGATGTGAGCGATGTAACCACTGGCAGTTTTAGTAACCCTCTAGGGCTAGCTAATGGCCCTATTAGCATTGTTAAAACAGCTAATGCTAACGAATATCAACTGACTGACGGTAATGGCACGACCACGTTTACAGTTACACCGCCTGCTAATAATATACTCGCTCAAGCTGGAGCGCCTTACGATGGCTATGGTTTTGACTTTAATATTGAAGGTGTACCGGCTACAGGTGATACCTTTAATTTAGAATTTAATGAAGGCGGTTTTGATGATAACCGTAATGGCCAAAAGCTCGCAGATTTACAAAATACCGATTTAGTACGTCAAAATGTAGTGGCAAGTGCCTCAGCCGATAATCATAAAACGTTGAATCAGGCCTATGCAGGCTTGGTAACTGATGTTGGGGTAGTGACCAGCCAAGCAATGACCAACGGTGCTGCATTTGATGCATTAGCACAACAATCAGAAGCCTGGTATGAATCATTGTCGGGCGTAAACTTAGATGAAGAGGCGGCTAATTTGCTGCGTTTTCAGCAATCTTATGCTGCATCGGCTCAAGTACTGTCTGCAGCACGTTCTATTTTTGACACTTTACTGAGTGCGGCGAGGTAATTATGCGTTTATCAAATAATTTAATGTATCAAAGTCAAATTAATAAAATTTTAGATAATCAACAGGGCGTTGCAGGCGCTTTAGAGCGAGCAAACACAGGTCAAAAGTATTTGAGTACCTCTGAAAACCCAGCTGCTATATCGCAAGGGATGTTGTACACCAATAAAATAGAAACCAATGAGCAGTTAACTAAAAATATAAAGCAGCTAAATGGTCGCTTATCAACCGAAGAAAGCATACTTAAGGGTATGAACGACACTATTTTAGAAGCGCAAATGCTAACCATACGAGCGGGCAATGGTTCGTTAGGTCAAAGTGATTTGGCTTCAGTTGCCAGTGAACTAAAAGAATTGCAAAAATCGCTGCTTAACTTAATGAATAGTCAATCAGAAGGGGGGAAATACCTATTCTCTGGCTATCAAGATAATATTCAAACATATACTTTTAATAGCACTAATGGCAAATATGAATACCAAGGCGATCAAGGTCAGCACGAAGTGACGATCGCCAAAGGCGTTGAGATCAAATCAAGCGATAATGGCTTTAATGTATTTGAACGAGTTGATGCACGTCTTGATGTTATTTCAAATCAAGGCACCCCAAGCGGCGGTATTACTGCGGGTACTGTGTATGTTGAAAACCAAGGTGAGTTTGACCGCTTTCACAAAGGTAATTATAACTCAGACCCAGATCCGCTTATTTCTCCAACGATCAATACCTATAATGTTAATGTGATCCCAGGTGCAACCCCTTCATCGCCTGAACAGTATGAAATATTACGAGACGGCGCCTCGCTTGTGCCACCCGTTACGGGTGAAGTAACCGACGAACCGATTGAGTTTGCTGGTATGGAAATTCAACTCGAAGGAGCAGCACCAGGGCAGCTTGATTTTACCCTTGAAAAACCAAGTAAAGAAAATGTGTTAAATACGCTGCAAGATCTGATCATCAGCCTAAATGACGATCAACTTGATGGAGCGCAAATTAACCAAGCGTTATCGGATGGGTTAATTCAGCTTAAAAATGCCAGTGAGCAAATTGTGTTTACTCAGGCTGGCCTAGGTGGGCGTATGAACGTGGTGGAGCGTGTGACCGATTCAAACAGTGCACTAGATATCAATAATCAAGAAAACAGATCCAGCCTGATTGAAATTGATGCCGCTGAAGCGATTAGCGAACTTACTAAACAAGAGTCTGGTTTACAGGCTTCACAAGCGACTTTTGGTCGTTTGGCTAAACTCTCATTATTCGATTATTTATAAACACCATCCAAGGCAGGTTATTACTTTTAGGAAAAATAGGTAATAACTTGCCTTAACGAAGCGGCAAAAAACTGTCACCCCTCTTTTTCTCTCCTGTCAAAAAAATGCTCACTATTCATTAAATACCGTAATAAATGTTATTTAGTTGTTATAAAACATGGGTTTAATGTTTTATTATTAGTTGGCACAAGTAATGCATTCAACTAGTCATAGAAAGTGTGGTTTTTGCTTAAATATTTTGAACCACATTCTGATTGAAACTAGGAGATGGTAAAATGGCTTTAAGCGTAAATACAAATGTTGCATCACTTAATGGGCAACGCAATCTATCTAAATCTAGCATGGCACTTGAAACCTCAATGCAGAGACTATCATCTGGTTTGCGTATTAATAGCGCAAAAGACGATGCTGCAGGTTTACAAATTGCCAACCGACTAACGTCTCAGGTAAATGGTCTAACAGTAGCTCAGCGTAATGCCAATGATGGTATTTCTATGGCGCAAACTGCTGAAGGTGCGATGCAAGAGTCTGCAAACATCTTACAACGTATGCGTGACTTATCACTGCAATCAGCGAATGGTTCAAACAGTGCGGTTGACCGTGCATCCCTACAAAAAGAAGTAGCAGCCCTGCAACAAGAGCTTACTCGAATTGCAGACACCACCAAATTTGGTGGAACCAGCTTACTTGACGGTACATTTGGTACAAAACAATTCCAAGTGGGCGCAAACGCGAATGAAACCATTAATGTAAGTTTACGTAATGTTGCTGCCGATGCTATTGGTTCCAACGAAATTGATGGGCCAGGAACTGTATTTGGTGTAGTAGCTGCAGGCAGTATGGCTGCAAATGAAGTTGTAGCTCCTGGATCACTGAATATCAACGGTACTGATGTTTTAATTGGAGCAAATGATGGCGCTGATGGTGTAGCTAATTCTATTAATGGAGCTGCGGCTGGTGTTACAGCTGAGGCTCGTCTAAATGTTGTTATCGCAGGGATAACGAGTACCGATAATGCAACTATAAAAATTGGCGATGATGAATATGACTTAGGCACTTTTGGTGGTGATATGGCGCGCCTAGCAGAAGAGATGGTGGCTGACGGTTATGATGCTGTTTATGACCCAGCTGCAGGCAATATTAGCCTAAAAGCAACAGGTGTTGATGGTATTGAATCTGTAATGGAAGCAGTTGGTACGCCTGCTGGTGGATTAACGTTTGATGGAACTGCTGCGGGAGCAACAACAGCTTCAAAAACATCGGAAATAAATTTGTCATCACCGAGCAAAATTGGTATTTCAAACGATGGAGCAGCAAATGAGCTCCAGATGTTTAATAGCTCATTAAGTCAATTGTCATCAGTGGAGGCGATTGATATTAGTGGTACAACTAGTGAAGGTGCTCAATCTGCAATTCAAACTATTGATGCTGCATTAGCGCAAATTGACGCCCAGCGTGCAGACTTAGGTGCGGTGCAAAACCGTTTTGGCTTTACCATTGCCAACCTTGCTAACGTATCTGA
This sequence comes from Pseudoalteromonas sp. G5_S1_54_S4, assembly GCF_054968565.1. NCBI lineage: Bacteria > Pseudomonadati > Pseudomonadota > Gammaproteobacteria > Alteromonadales > Pseudoalteromonadaceae > Pseudoalteromonas > Pseudoalteromonas sp. G5_S1_54_S4. The sequence goes on from NZ_JBQKUL010000008.1 coordinate 104,485, forward strand.
AAACGTGTCAGCTTCGCGTAGTCGTATTCAAGATACCGATTACGCGCTTGAAACCGCAACGTTAACTAAAAACCAAATCATGCAACAAGCCGGTACTACTATTTTGTCTCAGGCAAACCAGTTACCACAGGCCGCATTAAGTCTTTTAGGTGGCTAATACCCGCTAACTATAAAAGAGCCAAGCGATATTGCTTGGCTTTTTTGTTTGTATTTCAATCAACTAAAAGTTTTTATTATTTTTTTTAAAAAAAAGCTAAAGGTAATTTTATAACGGCCGTTAACTTAATTAGAACGGAGCTTGAACAGATTTTTATTGTGATGGCTCTTGGTTAAAATCAATTAGTTACATTACGAAAGTAATCAGGAGTTATAACATGGCTTTATCAGTAAATACTAACGTTGCATCAATAAATGCACAAAGAAACTTATCAAAATCTAGCGATGCGTTAGGTACATCAATGCAACGCCTTTCATCTGGTATGAAAATCAATAGCGCGAAAGATGATGCGGCAGGTCTACAAATTGCTAACCGTCTTTCTTCACAAATTAATGGTTTAGGTGTTGCTCAGCGTAACGCTAACGATGGTATCTCAATGTCGCAAACTGCTGAGGGTGCGATGCAAGAGTCATCAAACATCTTACAACGTATGCGTGATCTATCTCTACAATCAGCTAATGGTTCAAACGATGCTAACGCTCGTGCAGCACTACAAAAAGAAGTGGGCGCATTACAGCAAGAGCTTACTCGTATCGCTGAAACGACTAAATTTGGTGGTACAAGCTTACTAGATGGCTCGTTCGGTACTAAACAATTCCAAGTTGGTTCTAACGCAAATGAAACAATCAATGTAACTTTGCGTGATGTATCTGCAGATGCGATCGGTGCAAATAATATAACAGGTTCAGGTTCGGTTTTAGGCTCTGGTGATGATGTTCTTTTATCGGCTCAGTTAGCCACTCAAACTCAAGCAGCAAACTGGAGCGTTAATGGTACTGCAGTTTCTTTTGGAGGTACTGACGGCGCAAATGATATGGCAGAAAAAATAAATGCTGCTGCAACGGGTGTAACAGCTGAAGCCAAATTAAGCGTTACAATCCAAAATTTGAGTTCAGCGGATGATGACGTGTTATCTGTTGGCGGAGATGATTACGATTTGGGTGATTTCGGTGGGGATGGTGCTAGACTAGCTGAAGCTATGGTGGCTGACGGTTATGATGCCGTTTATAACTCAGATGACAAAACTATTACCTTAAATGCAACCGGAGTTAACGGGGTTCAAGTTAACACAGCTGCAGGCACGGGGACAGGTACAGTGCAGCTAGTTAATGCTAATGAGGGAGCCGCTGCATATACAGGTACAGCAGATGGTGATCAAGCAGTAGCATCAACATTGTCGCTTACTTCTGCTAATAAAATAGCGATTAGTGATTCAACAGCAAGTGCCGATGTAACTGAATATTTAGGTGATGATACTGCAAATTCCTCTGTGACTACAACAGGTGCGGGCAGCGGTCTTGTTAGCATTGAATCTATTGATATTTCTGGTTCGACTAGCGAAGGTGCGCAAAATGCAATTCAAACAATTGATGCAGCGCTTGCGCAAATTGATGCACAACGTGCAGACTTAGGTGCGGTGCAAAACCGTTTTGGCTTCACTATTGCGAACCTTGCAAACGTATCAGAAAACGTGTCGGCTTCTAAAAGTCGTATCGAAGATACAGACTACGCAGCAGAAACGGCTAAACTAACTAAGAACCAGATTATGCAACAGGCTGGTACAACAATCTTAGCTCAGTCTAACCAGTTGCCACAGGCAGCACTTAGCTTATTAGGTTAATTTAACAATAAGCTCTATACTTAACTACTAAGGAAGGGGCAACCCTTCCTTTCTTGTATAGGTATAAAGCTTTATATCGCTTTATAGTAGGAGCGAATTATGGAAACGCAAAGTTTAAATCTAAATATCAGCTCAGCGCAAAAAGGTGAGGTTACCTCAAGTTACCAAACCCCATCACAAGTTAAGCAAAATGCTGATGAACAAAAGAATACACCCATCACCATCACTGCAAGTAATAGTGAAGTTTCTGAAACAGAGTTATCACCTGAAAAACTAGAGAAGGTGGTACAGCAATTGCAGGACTTTATGGGCGAAATGAACCGTAGTCTACAGTTTAAAGTGGATGAGGATTCTGGCCGTAATGTTATTAAGGTGATTGATAAAGAAAGTGGTGATTTAGTTAAGCAGTATCCTTCTGAAGAAGTGTTAGGTATCGTTGCTAAATTAGCGGAAGCCACCGGTGTATTGGTTGATTTTAAAGTTTAGTTTTCAGTAATTTAAGAGGGTAATTATTATGGATATTTCATTTAAAGGTATAGGTTCAGGGCTGCAAGTTAATGAAATTGTAACTGCTTTAGTGAATGCTGAAAAAAGCCCTTACCAAGCTCGAGTAACTAAACAGCAAGCAAACTTTACTACCGATATATCTGCAGTAGGGACCCTAAAAGCCTCTTTGGAAGAGCTTAATGGTTCACTAGAATCATTGGGTGACATCGAAAACTTTCAAAAGCGCACTATCAGTGGCAGTGACGACTTTGTTTCTTTAAGCTCTGAAAAAAACGCGCAAACCAATAATTACTCTATTAAAGTTAATAGTTTGGCTGAGAACCAAAAGCTAACATCAAATGCTATAGCTGGCGATGAAGCGGTGGGAGAGGGTAAGCTCACGATTAGTTCTGGCTCTAACAGTTTTGACATAAATGTGTCAGACACAGCAAAGCTGGCTGATATACGTGACGCGATTAATGACTCTGCTGACAATGATTCAGTTAATGCTACTATTATTACCGATGATACGGGGCAGCGATTAGTGTTATCAAGTAAAGAAACCGGCGCAGAAAACGCAATAAAAATTGTAGTTGATGATGTCGGTGATGGTGGTAATACAGACTTGTCTGGCTTGTCTCGTCTTGCGTATGATAGTGATACAACATCAACAACGTATGCTGAAAACTTAAACGAAGTAACAGCAGCGACGGATGCTTCAATTACGATTGATGGGACGCTTGTTGCGACAAGCAGTACAAATGAATTTAAAGATGTCATTGAGGGCGTCACCATTAATGCCAAAAAAACTCACAATGCAGACGATGATTTAAGTAAAGCAACTATCACTGAAAATAATAATAATGTTGCTGCTGGATTAAAGTCGTTTGTAGAGAAGTTTAATGCATTTATTGATTTATCAAATCAGCTCGGTCGCTCTAGCGCTGAAGAGGGCGTTGGTGCACTTGCGGGTGATTCATTACTTAGAGGCTCTGTAAACCAAGTACGCTCGATGTTAACATCTGAATTTAGCACGGGTAATGGTAATACCGACTTTTTAGCTAACTTTGGTATTAGAACTGAGCGCTCAGGTAAGTTAAGTATTGATTCTGACGCTCTTAAAGCTGCCGTAGAAAGTGATCCACAAGCTATCCAAACGTTTTTTGTTGGCGAAAATGACGGTGATGGTTTTGTTGGCCAGTTAGATACTGTTATTAAAGGTTATACGGCCTCTGATGGTATTTTTAGTTCACGTATTGAAGGGCGTGAAACACAACTCGATAAGCTACAAGATGAAGTTGATGCATTTAATAGCCGAATGAAAAAGTATGAAGAGCGACTATATAGCCAATACAATGCCATGGATATATTAGTTGCTAACCTAAACTCGACAGGAGGTTACTTGCAGCAGCAATTAGCTAACCTACCGGGTGTGGCTAAAAAGTCTAGCTAAACAATTAACTTTGTTTAGCAAATAAAGCCTGGCTTATGAGTCAGGTTTTTTTATGTTTGTTCGATTGTTAGTAACTAACTGTGTTGTTTTATAGTGAGGTTTGAGGAAATAAAAATACAGAGTGAAAAATCTGCTTAATCACTCTGTAAAGGGGAATAAAATAGGGGGTTAGCTAAGGCAAGAAGTGTTTTTAAATATTAGATTTATACTTATTTACAGCTTTTTTATTTTTTTGATTACCAACTATTTTAACCGCTAATAGTTGCTTTTGATTATCTATTTTAACAGATAGCTGTTCTATTAGGTTAATTAAAAACTCAAGTTCAGTAGCTGAATAATGAGTTTTTTCTCTAGAAAGTGAGCTACTTATGTGAATATCAAGTTTATTATGAATATTCAGCGCTTGCTCAATATCCCAATCTTCTGAGTCAGCAATCAAACTTACTAGCTCATTGCAATATGCTCGAGTCTCACTATCTTTAACTTGTGAGCTTGTAACCCGATTTAAAGACATTACAGTTGTGGTTCTCTTTGTTCGAATGGAATTGCTTCCCAGCCTGACTTAATCTCTTTAATTAAGGTAATTACTTCATCAATTTTATCAATGTTGTTTTCAAGGTTTGCAGTTAATAAGCAACGCTGACAGTAATCGTACAAAGAGTCTAAGTTAGTTGATACTTCATTATTGTCTTCAAAATTTAACACTTGCTGCAACGCACCAAGTAGCACAATACAATCAGAGATTGCGTTGCCTTTTTTTTCTAACTCTTTACGTTCAATAAATCCTTTTGCAGCAGAGAGCTTGCCAACAATATTTACAAACACGAGTTTGACTTGATCATAAGGTGTCATCTCTTTAACGCTGCTAACTGTTATTTGACGGTATTTATTGATTGATGCATGAGCCATAGGTAATTCCTTAAATTTTAATTACATGTTCAGAACTCTAAGCAAGTTTAGTTCCAACATAAGTTTGACTATTACTTTATCGGCCAAAACAGTCACACCTTTAAATAATAATAGCAGTTTTTATGAGTTTTTACTGTGTGAAATCGTATCATTGAAAATCGCATTATATGTCGTTTAATTCATCCTAAGTATGTATGTCACTAAAACTACCCAGGCAATTAATAGTTATAAAGTATTGACTTTGTGCGGCCAGTGTCTGTTTTTTGGCGTTAATGTCAAAAAATCGCCGCTATTGCTTGCATCCAAACCCAACTGGCTTACAATTTGATTAATAAAACAAATTAGTGAAATAAATGGCTCGCTAAAGATGATCTTAATTTTAGATAATAATAACAATCGCTCTATTGGATTATACGCATCGCTTACTTTTATTGGTGAGGCGGTACAGTTGCAAACAGAAGCTGACTTTGAACAGGCATGTAGCCACTATCAAAACAAAGAATGTATTGTGGTGTTAGGTGCTTTGCAGTCTTTAGATCACGAAAGTTTAATTAAACGATACCCAACATTTCCTTTTTTACTCATTGGTGAAACGCTTAAACCTTTGTTGAGTTTGGCTAATGTTGTGGGGTTGATATGTGAGCCATTTACTCATGAAATAACCACACAGCTGTTACACGACTGTCAGCAATATCAGCGCATGTTGCCGCATGAACATAAAAATAATAAAGAGAAAAGCACCTTTGATGGTCTTGTTGGTGAAACCAAAGCCGTAAAAGATTTACGCTTTTTAATTACGCAGGTTGCTAAAACCGATGCTAACGTACTTATTTTAGGTGAGTCGGGCACAGGTAAAGAAGTAGTTGCCCGAAACGTACATTTGCTTTCTAAGCGTAACAAAGGCCCATTTGTACCAGTAAACTGTGGGGCAATTCCTGCAGAGCTACTAGAAAGTGAACTATTTGGTCATGAAAAAGGCGCGTTTACTGGGGCTATTTCAGCACGAAAAGGCCGTTTTGAGTTAGCGCAAGGTGGCACGCTATTTTTAGATGAAATCGGCGACATGCCACTGCAAATGCAGGTTAAGTTACTGCGAGTGCTACAAGAGCGCAGCTATGAGCGCGTTGGTGGTACTAAAGCGATTCAAGCTGATGTGCGTGTTATTGCCGCAACCCACCGAGACCTTGAAAACATGATAGAAAAAGGCTCATTTAGAGAAGATTTATACTATCGCTTAAATGTTTTTCCTATTGAGAGCCCATCTCTTGCTCAACGCGCAGAAGACATACCATTACTACTTAAAGAGCTTATGCGCCGCGTAAATGAGCAAAGCGGTACTACGGCTAAGTTTACAGAGCGTGCTATTGATAGTTTAAAAGAACATTCTTGGCCGGGTAATATCCGTGAGCTCGCGAACCTAGTTGAGCGTATGGTTATTATGTTCCCAGATAAGGTGGTGGATGTTCCTGACTTACCTAACAAATACCGCTACATTGAAGTTGAAGCCTATGAGCCTCAGTATCCAGAAGAACTGATGGAGCGTGATGCGTTTAATGATATTTTTAGCGGCGGATTTAGTGAAGACGAAATAGATCTAGAAGATGACTTTGCTCAGGCCGCACCTGGTTTATTGCCCGATGAAGGTATTGAGCTTAAAGAGTACTTAGCTGAGCTTGAAATTAACTTAATCACACAGGCATTAGAGCGCTTTGATTACGTTGTCGCCCGTGCTGCTGAAGTACTTGGCGTAAGGCGAACCACACTGGTCGAAAAAATGAAAAAATATAACTTGTCTAGGGATTAAGAGCAAAGTGCAGGTGTTATATTTTAGGTATTAGGTATTAGGTATTAGGTATTAGATATTAGGTTAGAAAAACTAAACACCGGTAGTTACACTGAATCCGTTACAGGTTCTATTTTTTAGCAGGTTTACCCCACGTCTGCGTTGGGTGCCAACTTACTGTTTTTTGGGTAAATATAACAATTAAAGGGTTAAAACCAAAAAGCCTAAAGTTATGCTATTTGCTTAAC